>JAWOEV010000166.1:0-5324 GCA_046482565.1 Lentisphaeria bacterium
CATCCGATGTGTAGGCACTCGGCTTCGAGTCAGTTCCATCATACGCATAATCACCATAATCCGCACCAGCGCTTGGGTTTGGGTTACCGCTATCGGTCGAACTTTCGGCCACCGATCCCTGACTGGGACAATGCAGGACCTCTCTGGTTATAAACCCTTTACCACCGGAAACCCCTTCATCAGGATCAGCATCACCGTTAGAATCAGGTAAAAGATTCGCAAGCTCCGTGGGGTACACAGGGTTATATACATCTTCCGTACTGTAAGCCTGCAATGCCACACCTATTTGTTTGAGGTTATTGCGGCACTGCGTACGATAAGCTCTTTCCTGAGCCATTTGCAGGGCGGGCAGGAGCAATCCGGCAAGGATTGCGATGATAGCAATAACTACGAGAAGTTCGATAAGTGTAAAACCGTTTTTGTTTCTGGACTGCATTACTGTTCTCCTTTCTTTTATTTTATCTACCTCACAACCACTAACCGTAAAAACCATAGACTGTTAACCTCCAAAATTTGCCCTGCTGTTTTCTTACTTTACACGCTTCATATTTAAAAACAATACTTTCACTATAAGGGGAACTTTTTAAAGTTGCAAGTTTTTTTTTAAAAAAAATCTTTTTTTTGGTTCTTCACGGTTTTCTGTAAAATTTTGAATTCTGAATTTTGAATGATGAGTTATTCTGACCAAAGGTATCCGAAGCGTTGCGCACCGGAGGAGGAGCTTGTGCGAAGGGGGTTATTTGGCGTTTTTGCGGTAGAGGATGTATTCGACGGAGTCGACGAGGGCTTCCCAGCTGGCTTCAATAATGTTTTCGCTGACGCCCACTGTGCCCCAGACATGTTCGCCGTCACCGGACTCGATAAGAACGCGGGTTTTGGCCGCGGTTCCCTCATCGCCTTCGAGGATGCGGACTTTAAAATCCCGCAGGTGTACTTTAGCGATCTCGGGGTAGAATGATGTCAGGCCTTTGCGGAGTGCCCGGTCCAGGGCGTTAACCGGACCATCACCTTCGGCGGCGGTGAGTTCCATTCTGTCACCGACCCGTATTTTCAGGGTTGCCTCAGACAGGCATGGTTCATCGGGGCCTCTTTTTTCAATAATTACCCGAAAGCCTTCCAAATGGAAGAACGGACTGTGTTTTTTCAGGGTTTTCTGAATAAGCAGCCAGAAGGATCCGTCGGCTGCTTCATATTCATAGCCTTGAGCTTCGAGTTTTTTCAGTTCCTGAAGGATTTGCCGGACCTCGGGCCCTTTCTGGTCCAGCTGGATATCATGCTCGGCGGCTTTCATCATTATATTGGTACCGCCGGAGAGGTCAGACACCAGAATACGTCTTTCGTTACCGACGATTTCCGGATCGATATGTTCGAATGTAACCGGATTTTTCTGAACCGCATTGACATGCATACCGCCTTTATGGGCAAACGCGCTGGTGCCGGTATAGGGCTGATGGTTCTCCGGGCGCTGGTTGGCCATATCAAAAACGAAATTACTCAGTTCGGTCAAGTGCTTGAGTGAACCCGGGGGGATGCAGTTTTTATCGGTTTTCAATTCAATGCCGGGCACTATAGAGCAGAGGTTGGCATTGCCGCAACGTTCGCCCAGGCCGTTGATTGTGCCCTGCACGTGGGTACAGCCGTTTTCGACGCCGACGAGGGAATTGGCCACCGCACAATTACTGTCGTTGTGGCAGTGGATTCCCAGCTCGACCTGACGCCCTATTTTTTGCTGGACATTCAGGCAGATGCGCTGTATATCGGAAGGGACCGCGCCACCGTTTGTATCACAGAGAACGACGGCTTCGGCACCGCCTTTAATAGCGGCCTTCAGCACGCCTATAGCGAAATCAGGGTCATCATTATAACCGTCGAAGAAATGTTCGGCATCAAAGATGACTTCTTTATTATTTGCTTTAAGGAAACGGCAGGAATCTTCGACCATTTGCAGGTTTTGTTCGACGCTGACCTTCAAGACCGCGTCGACATGCAGTTTCCAGGCCTTGCCGAAGATCGTAACCACTGGGGTATCGGCTTCCAGCAGGGTTTGCAGGTTTGGGTCGTCTTCCGGTTTGTTCTTGGCCCGCCGGGTACTGCCGAAGGCGGCCAGTTTGGCCTGCTTGAGTTCGACATCCTTCATGGCGTGGAAAAATCCCATATCGGTCGGATTGGACCCCGGCCAACCGCCCTCGATATAGCTGACGCCAAAGGCATCGAGCTTCTGGGCTATGCGTACTTTGTCCACTTTGGAGAACGATATTCCTTCGCTCTGCGTTCCGTCCCGCAAGGTGGTGTCATATATTTTCACTGGTGGTTGTGATATCATGATTCGCTATTCCACGTGCTTCGGGTCTATTCTTCCAGCCCGAATGTTTTATGCAATATCCGCACTGCTGCGTCGGCTTGATCGAGGCGGATGACAATGCTGACTTTGATTTCACTGGTTGAAATCATTTCAATATTGATATTATCCTTCGCGAGGGCTTTGAACATGACAGCGGCGATACCGCTGTGACTGCGCATACCGATACCGACGATTGACACTTTGGCGATTTTTTCATCGTATTCAATATTGCTGGCGCCGGCTTCGGCCTTAATTTTATCGGCCAATTGATTTTTAATTTTCCTGACCTCAGCCTGGGGGACCGTAAAGGAGAGGTCTGTATATCCGTCTTCACTGACGTTCTGGATAATCATATCAACATTGACGGTAGCATCAGCCAGGATACCGAACGCCTTAGCAGCCCGACCCGGTTCATCGGGGACATGTGAAAGAGTAAGTTTGGATTCTTTTTTATCGACGCTGACTCCGCGTACTACGACATCTTCCATATCTTCAGTCTCCTCAGTTATAATTGTTCCCGGTTCGTTTTTCAAGCTGGATCGGACTTCCAGCTTGACCCCGAATTTTTTTGCGAACTCGATTGAGCGCGACTGCATGACCTTGGTCCCGAGGCTGGCCATTTCCAGCATTTCGTCGAAACTGATTTCTGAAATTTTCCGAGCATTCTTGACGATTCGGGGGTCAGTGGTATAGACGCCCTCGACATCGGTAAAAATCTGACACAAGTCCGCTTTCAGGACGGCAGCCATGGCCACGGCGGTCAGATCGCTACCACCTCTACCCAGAGTTGTTATGACCTCGTCTTCGGTTTGCCCCTGGAAGCCGGCAACGATAACGACACTGCCCTCCTCCAGGTGTTTTTCCGGCAGTTCGGGGTCTATGTTTTGGATCCGCGCTTTTGAATGCACGCCATCGGTTTCGATACCGGCCTGGGCTCCGGTGAGGGAAACCGCCGGGCACCCCAAATCATGCAGTGCCATAGCCATGAGAGCAACACTTTGCTGCTCACCGGTAGCCAAAAGCATATCGACTTCTCTTTCACTGGGGGTGGAAGTGAGCTCATCGACCAGCCCTAGGAGTCGGTCAGTGACCCCTCCCATAGCAGAGACGACAACCATCATCTGGTTACCTTCATCGTGACATTTTTTGATGCGGGCCGCGACATTACGGATATGTTCCGGCGAGGCGACCGAAGAGCCACCGTATTTCTGTACGATTCTTGCCATATTTTTTTTGGTTCCTGGTTCTTGGTTCCGGTTTTTCAGGGTCTAAACGTTCCCTCCACCGGGACAAGCCCGGTGGTGGGGGCACGTCACCATGTTTTTTCCGTGGACGGGCGTTTTTATTCATCTACTCCAGATCTTCGATTCTGAGCAGGACCGGTTCTTCGGTAACGACATCCAGATCCCGCAACTGTTCAACGGCTTTTTGCACATTTGCTTCGCGGGCTTGATACGTAAGCAACACGACAGGGGCGGTTTCGCCGTAAATCTCCTGCTGTGTCACACTGGCGATACTGATGTTCAATTTCCCCAGGATATTGGTAATTCGGGACATTCCTCCGGGATGGTTTTTCACCTGGAGTCGCAGATAGTACCGCGTTTCGATTTCACTCATGGGTTTTACTTTGGGAAATCTTGCATGTTCGCAGAACGCGGGAACTCGGCGATGCGACCCGAATTTCAGATTGAGTCCGACATCGACGATATCGGCGATCACGGCACTGGCGGTTGCTTCCCGGCCGGCCCCCTTTCCGTAGTACATAGTATCCCCGACAATATCACCTTTGACCCAAACTGCATTAAAAACACTTTTTACGCTTCCGAGGAGTGAGTCTTTCGGAATCAGGGTAGGGTGTATGCGCATTTGCTCTTCGTCATTTTCCTGTTTGATTATCGCCAGGAGCTTGATGCGGTAACCGAGGTCACCTGCATATTTAATATCCCGCAGCGAAACGTCTCTTATTCCTTCCACGGGAAGCGCCTTCATACCGAACCACTGCCCGTAGGCCAGAGACGCCAGGATAGTGGTTTTATGGGCCGTATCCAAGCCATCGACATCCAAGCCGGGATCAGCTTCAGCGTAACCGGCATCCTGGGCTTCCTGCAAGATGCTGTTGAAATCGGCGTCCTCTTCTTCCATACGCGTCAGAATATAATTACAGGTACCGTTGAGGATACCTATAACCTCCTGAAAGCAGTTAGCGACCAAACCTTCGCGCATTGCTTTAATGACCGGTATGCCGCCCGCCACGCTGGCCTCATAATAGACATCAGCGGAAGACTCCTCGGCGGCGGCGAAAATTTCAGCACCCTGTTCGGCCAGTAACGCTTTATTGGCAGTAACCACGGGCTTGCCTTTTGCCAGTGCCTTGAGCATTAATTTTTTGGCAACGTCAATGCCGCCGATCAATTCGACAACGACATCGGTTTTCGGATCATTCAGAACGGCCTCGGCGTCCGTAGTCAAGAAGTCCGGCGAGACATCGACCCCGCGGTCCGAAGTCACGTCCAGATCCGCGATTTTATGAACCTGCGGATAGACCCCGGTCCGGTCAGCGATAAGGTCACCGTTTTTCTGCAATGCCTCAACGACACCGGCCCCGACCGTCCCGAACCCGAGGATGCCTACATTGATTGTTTTCATAACTGCCTTTCAAAGCTAGGTTGTATTATTTAGCCTCTCCGCGAAAAGGTCTCGCCCCCATATTCGGGCCTATTTCACATGAGATTTCATCTTTTCGCGAAGGGTCAGGCTAAGAAATTTACCCGATTAATGTTTGTGAAACCTTTATTCCCGATTACAATCAGGTTAAAATTCTGTAAATATTTAACCGGATAATATAATGCGGTGACTGTCACTCGCAACGGGAAGGGGAAAGTATCACGTCTGTGCCTTTTCACCTAGCGTTTAGTCTAGACGCCATGCGAAAAGGTATCGCGCCCCTGTTGGGAGCGCCGGTTGCTCTTCTCGGGGTTTTCGT
>JAWOEV010000180.1:0-5821 GCA_046482565.1 Lentisphaeria bacterium
TGGTCGTCGGCCGGTAAAGCTTACGAATCATTTCCAGGGCGGTGGCTGCTTCCACGTTGATCTGTTTCGAATATTGTTCCAGGTAGATTTCCGTACGCGATTTTAATTCGGCCTCGGAAAGTACCTTGTATTCATCAAACATCGTAATTGATTCGGGACTGTTGACCGTCAGTAATGCCCCTATCGAGTCGCTAATATTCGGCAGACCGCGGGCGACTGCTTCATCGCGCCATTCATCCGAATAGCCGTTGCCGTTAAAGATAACGCGACCGTGTTTTTTCATGACATCGCGGATAATCGCGGCACATTCCTGGTTGACATTATCAGCCTTTTCCAGGCGGCCGCCGAACTCATCCAAGGCTTCGGCGACAATGGTATTCAAGATGACGTTTGTCCCTGCAATCGAGGCTGAAGATCCGACCATTCTGAATTCGAATTTGTTACCGGTGAAAGCAAAGGGGGAGGTTCGGTTGCGGTCTGTGTTGTCACGCGGCAGGGGGGGCAGAGTGTCAACTCCGACGTTGAGATAGGCTTGTTCTTTTGATTCTACCGGTTTGCCTTCGGCCAGAGTTTCCAGGATTTTAGTGAGTTCATGGCCCAGGAAGATCGAAATTATGGCTGGCGGCGCTTCGTGGCCTCCGAGGCGTAAGTCATTACCGGAGCTGGCGGCCGCCGCCCGGAGAATATCGGCGTGTTTGTCAATGGCCTGGATAAGTGCACACAGAAAGATCAGGAATTGCTCATTGGAGTGCGGCGTGTTGCCGGGATCCAGCAGGTTAATTCCGTCGTCGGTTACCAATGAATAATTATTGTGTTTACCGGAGCCGTTGACCCCTTCGTAAGGTTTTTCATGCAGCAGGCAGACGAGATCATGCCGCTGGGCTACTTTTTTCATGGTTTCCATGACCAGTTGGTTGTGGTCAGTGGCTATGTTTGCGGTGGTATAAATGGGGGCGTTTTCATACTGGGCCGGGGCTACCTCATTGTGCTTGGTCTTAGAGGTGATGCCCATTTCCCAGAGCTCCATATCGAGATCTTTCATGAAGCTTGAGACCCGGTCTTTGATGGCGCCGAAATATTGATCTTCCATTTCCTGGCCCTTCGGGGCGGTGGCGCCGAATAGGGTGCGGCCACATGAAATTAAATCGAGTCGGCGGGCATAAAATTCGCGGTCAATGAGAAAATATTCCTGTTCGGGCCCGACCATCGGAATGACTTTTGTGGCGCTTTCATTACCTAGGGCCTGCAATACTCGCAATGCTTGGCGAGATACCGCGTTGATAGAGCGTAGCAGAGGCGTCTTTTTGTCGAGCGCATTGCCGGTGTATGAACAGAAGGCTGTGGGGATGCAAAGAGTAACGTTACCGGCGGCATCTTTTTTGAGGAAAGCGTTGGAAGTACAATCCCAGGCGGTATAGCCGCGGGCTTCAAACGTCGAACGCAGGCCACCGCTGGGAAAGGATGACGCATCGGGTTCGCCCTGAATGAGCTGTTTCCCGGAAAATTCCATGATTACAGAACCGTCTTCGCGCGGCGAAATAAAGGAGTCATGTTTTTCGGCGGTGCTACCGGTGAGCGGCTGGAACCAGTGAGTATAATGGGTGGCGCCGCGTTCTATGGCCCAGTCCTTCATGGCGTTAGCGACGATATCGGCGACATGGGCTGGCAATGGTGCCCCGGTATCAATCGTTTCGCGTAATTCTTTATAGGCTTCTTTCGGCAGCCTTTCCCGCATAACTCGGTCGTTGAAAACATTTTTGCCGAATAATTCGGTTACATCAGTAGTTTGATAGCTCATGCTAGCCTTTGCTTTATTATATTTATTAGATATGTATAAGTCGAGAAAATAAGTACCTGAGGAGCGACAAGCGTTTATCCCGGCTCGGTATCGTAGCCATGCACCGTGATTTACCTTACGGCAAGACACTGCCCATCGCCAGGCCGATACGTGATTTCAAAGTTGGCAATGCTTCTTTCGGGGTCAACCCCATCCGCTCTGCTGTAGCGACGATACGGTTACCGTGATAGAGGAAATCCTCGCGCTTGCTATCGGCTTTTTGGCGGTCGGTAGTTTTGGCCTGGCTCGAGCCGCCTTCAACGCCGCCGCCGATATTCGTGGCCACACCCGTGCTGGTTTTGGCGCTGGTGGTGCCGGTTCGAGTGGTTTCGACGCCGCCTTCAACCCGTTCCCCAATGCGTAAATCTACCGCCAAAGCCACCTCAATCATCTTATTGCGGTTCGCCATGATTTTGCCCATGGCACCGCCAGCGGCCGCGCCAGCACCCGCGCCAACGGCAGTGTGGCCGTCACCGACATTGTGGCCTATGACCGCGCCCGTGGCACCGCCTAATACCGCGCCGGTCAGCATTGAAGCTCCGCCGTCACTGTTTTTATTGATGCCGAAATAGCGCACGTCGGCGAACATTGTAAAGTGTGCTTTGGCCGGATCAGGAGTTATGCGATATCCCGCCTGCTGCAGGGCGGCGGTCAGGGTTTCATAAAGCCCGGGTATTGGCTGGCCGGCGGAATTTTTAAGTCTCAGGTAAACTGCCATTTTATCGGGTGATACCGATCGCAACCCCATGTTTGTCGGTGGCGTCATCCACTTCAAATCGGTGGCCAGTGCCATTTTGTCAGGATCGACGACTCCGACCACTCCCCGGTACCCTTTGTCCATGGCGGCGCAACCTGTAAAAAGATAAATTGCGAAACTTAGGAAGAATACAGTAACAGAGGATTTTAATAAGTTGCTTTTCATACTCAAATCTCCTTTTTTTTTAACCTTTATCGGATATACCGCTTGCATCTTGCTTCAAAACCTTTATTTTTGTTGCCTTGTCAAGAAATACTATACGCGCATTACAAATGTAATTCAATTGAAGCGCATAACGAAATTTTACGCCGTAGTTGAAACCAAGCAATTAGGAGTAGGTACCAATGGCAGATCAAAAGCAGAAGGGCATGACGAAACGGGATCTGGTAATCAGAATTGCAAACCAGACCGGACTTACTCAGCGGGAAGTGATGAGTGTGGTTCAGAAGAGCCTTGACACAATTACCAATGAACTGGCCGCCGGTCGCGGCGTGGAATTTCGCAATTTCGGCGTGTTCGAAATAGCTGACCGTAAGCCGCGCATAGGTCGTAATCCCAACTCTCCCGATGAAACTGTGAAAATACCGGCGCGCAAGGTGGTCAAATTCAAGCCCGGTAAGGAAATGAGTGAACGCATCGCCAAGTTGAATACCGGCAAATAACTGGCAAACGACCACCAGAAATATTTACCATAGAAGTCGGCTTATGGCCGGCTTCTTTTGTTTAGAGAATCCGTCGTAAAGTAAATCAGTCGTAGAGAAAAGAGTATATGGCCGCAAAAATGGAACCCGTGCCCGGTACGGATGATATCTGGGAACCTGAAGTGCTGGAATGGCAGCGTCTCGAAAATGTCGCTCGCCAAGTATTTCGCCGCTATGGATATGGCGAACTCCGTACGCCTGTCTTTGAGCGAACCGATGTATTTGTGCGCGGTATCGGGGATGAGACCGAGGTTGTCCAGAAAGAAATGTATACTTTCGAGGATCGCGGTGGGCGTAGCCTGACACTGCGGCCGGAGGGCACAGCCGGCACTATGCGGGCGATTGCCAATCAGGGTATTGCCCAGGGGGAGGAAAAACGAGTCTTTTGTATTGGCCCTATGTTCCGAGGTGAAAGGCCCGCTGCCGGGCGCAAACGACAGTTTCACCAGATCAGCGTCGAGGCAGTCGGTAAATGTACGCCGGTCCTAGATGCGGAGTGCATCACCATGTTGGTTGACTATCTTGGGAACATCGGGTTGACCGATATCAATATCCAGCTTAACAGCCGCGGGACACTGGAAGATCGGCAGCGAATCGCTCCTCAACTCCAGGAATTCTTCCAAAAGCATAAAAAAAGTTTGTGTGATGATTGTCGTCGTCGTATCGACACGAATGTTTGGCGGATTCTGGACTGTAAAAATGCTGAATGTCAGGCGCTTATCGAACAATCCCCCCCTATTCCCGAGTTGTTGAGTGAAGCGAGTAAAGAGTATTTTGACCGCGTGTGCGGGTTGCTTAACGCCCTGGGGATCAGTTATAATCTCAATCCACGCCTTGTTCGCGGCCTGGATTACTATGAACATACTGTCTTTGAAATTACCTCGGAAGCCGAGGGGCTCGGCGCCCAGAACGCTCTGGCTGGCGGCGGTCGTTATCTAATTAATTTACCCGGTTCAAAAAAACCCGTACAGGGAGTCGGTTTTGGAATCGGCATGGAAAGATTGCTGCTTGCTCTGCATCCCGAAAAAAGGGAGCCGCGGGGTATGGGAAAAGTAGAGGTCTTTGTCGCCGGTCGCGGCGAAAAAAGCCAAGCGGAAAGAATGCACTTGGCTCAGGAATTACGCGAGGCGGGTGTGGCAGTGGTGGCGGAACACGAGGATCGCAGCCTAAAGGCTCAGTTCCGCACAGCCAATCGCCTAGAGGCGGCTTTGGTGCTGATCCAGGCCGAGGAAGAAATAAGTAAACAATCGGTCTCCTGCAAAGATATGCGTAATTCTGAACAGGATGAATGCCCTCGGGATCAAGTCCTCGGATGGGTTAAAAAACGCTTGCAAAAGTAACTGGAAAATATCCCAAATGAAACGAACACATACATGTGGCGCTCTCAATAAAAGCAAGATCGGGAAAAAAATTACTTTGAGCGGCTGGGTAAATCGTTGTCGCCACTTGGGTGGGCTGGTCTTCATAGATTTGCGTGATCGGGAAGGACTTACCCAAGCCGTGGTAAACCCGGCTGACAGTGAAGAATTGCAAGAGGCTTCGAAAAGGCTGCCGGACGAGTCGGTTATAACCCTGCAGGGGTGGGTTCGAAAACGCCCCGATGACATGGTTAATACGGAAATGGCGACCGGTGAAATAGAGATCGAAGTCACTGAGTTGACCATGGAAAACCGTTCACAGCCGATGCCTTTCCATTTGGATGATGAGCTTGTATCCGAAGATCTGCGTTTGAAATACAGGTACCTGGAGATGCGCCGTTCGCAGATCCGCAATAATCTGCAGTTAAGGCATCGGGTTGCTAAGATCACTCGGGATGTACTTGATGAACAGGAGTTTCTGGAAATCGAGACTCCGATCCTCAGCAAAAGCACCCCTGAAGGTGCCCGTGATTACTTGGTCCCGGCTCGTATCCATCCCGGTAAATTTTATGCTCTGCCGCAGGCCCCGCAGCAATACAAGCAGTTGCTGATGGTTGGTGGCGTCGAGAAGTATTTCCAGATTGCCCGTTGCTTCCGGGATGAAGATCTGCGCGCCGATCGGCAGCCGGAATTTACCCAGATTGACTTGGAAATGTCTTTTGTTGATCCCGACGACATAATCGGAGTAACCGAAACTCTGCTGGCCCGTATAATGTCAGAGGTGAAAGGAAAGAAAGTCCAGGTGCCGTTCCGCAGGATGTCCTATGCTGAGGCCATGGACCGTTACGGTTCCGACCGACCAGACCTGCGCTATGATTTAGCTTTGGTCAACCTGAATTCAGTGTTTGCAAATACCGATTTTAAGGTTTTTAAAAGCGTTATCAGCAGTGGCGGGGTTATAAAAGGCTTGAACGCAAAGGGCATGGCGGACGCCTCCAATAGCCAGATTAAAGAATGGGAGGAGCAGGCGAAGGCTTTCGGGGCCAAGGGCCTTGCCTGGCTCAAAGTGAAAGAAGAAGGCCTGAGCGGTCAGATCGCCAAGTTTTTCTCGGATGAAGAAATACAGGCTCTGAAAGATGAAATCACTGCCGATATTGGCGATTTGCTA
>JAWOEV010000195.1:0-6238 GCA_046482565.1 Lentisphaeria bacterium
AGAAGTTTCGGTGCTCAGCGTGCAGGAGAACCTGAGCCGTACTTATAATCTTGATGAGCGTTTGGTAGGATTTGTCAGCTTGATAATTGATTGCGATGAATTGGTTCGGATATTCAACAGAAGCATTGAGACCACAAGGGAAAATGGGAAAAACGGCCGAAGGGATTGAGGGAGTAATATTGAACCATTCAAAATTCAGAATTCAAAATTTTACAGAAAACCGTGAAGAACCAAAAAGACAGACGAAATTTGTAGTTCTTTAAAAAACCGAATGTTCATTACCAATGACTTATGACTCATTTTGTTGAACTTGGGTTAAAACAACTCGCTCGGGAGAAGCGCTGCAGCTGGTCGAATCCTACCGTAACCGGGAGGGAAAGCCACGGCAGCGCATCGTGGTATCACTGGGGGTTGATCATCGAAACCTGCCCAGCACAAAAATGTCAGTACCGATGAAAAATTCGTCGGTTTTGTAGTGCCACAAGAAATCCGGTCGTTGCGGCGCAACGACTTATAGCCCAAGTTACGAAACTTGGGCTAGAATTTTACAGATTTCCGTGAAGAACCACTTTCCCAATATCCACGCTTAAGTGGCAAAGTCGGGATCGGGATCGAAATCGCTATCGAAATCGAGCTTGTGGGGGTTCGATATCGATAGCGATCCTGATTTCGATTTCGATGCAACCATAGCATCCTATGGGACGGCTGTGTTTCAAAGTGTAATTGTTATAACAGGCGGTATAAGGCTTTGGTATTCATATACATAACCCGCATAATCTCATTTTTCATGCAATGGCCGGGCCAGAGATCGGGCCGCTTTTTGCAGGTGTTCGCGGCCGTGCGCAATCGCTTCGTCGTTCGGCATACCGGGGGGGGCGGTCTGAATAACTTCATCCAAGTCGGCGGCTCGGCATTGTTCGGTTGAGAGCTGGACAGTGCCAGCGATAACGGCTGTTTTAGTGCCGCACATTTTAGCCAGACGGTTTACGCCGTCGACTACTTTGCCTTGGAGTGACTGGGTGTCCAGTCGGCCCTCGCCGGTAATTACCCAGTCCGCGTCTTGCAGGGCGTTTTTCAGTTTGCAGGTTTCCGCGACGGCTTCGAACCCCGGGACCAAGCGGCCATCGAAGAAGGCGAGGGCACCGGCCCCGAAGCCGCCTGCCGCACCAGCACCGGGGGTATCGGCAATTCTGCTCCCCAGCTGCGTGGTAATACAGTCGGCCAGGTGCCGGAGGGCGACCTCCAACTGTTCGACCATTTCCGGGGTGGCACCCTTCTGCGGGCCGTAAACTGCGGCGGCGCCGCTGGCACCGCAGAGAGGATTGGTTACATCACACAGTGCTTCTATATCAATATCGGCAAAATCATTTTCGGGGGGGATTATTCCGGTTAGCTCGGTCAGGTAACCGCCGCCCGGCGGCAGAGGGTTGTTTTTGTCGTCCAGAAACTGCCAGCCGCAGGCGCGGGCCGCCCCGGTGCCGCCGTCCACGGTGGCGCTCCCTCCCAGGGCCAGCAGAATGCGGCGAGCGTTGCAGTGAGTGATTGCGTGGCTGATTAGCTGGCCGGTGCCGTAGGTGGTTGTCAAAAGGGGATTGCGCTGGTCCACGGTAAGCAGAGGCAGACCGCTGACATTGGCCATTTCAATGACCGCGGTTTCCTGTGACTGCAGCCAGCCGTAGCGCCCGGTACAGCGCATTTCAGGCAACGGGCCGGTGACTCCGGGCACATCAATGAATTCGCCGTTACAGGCCGCTGTCAGAGAGTCAATCGTTCCTTCGCCGCCGTCAGCGACAGGTATCTGAATGATTTCCGCATCTTCGATTTGCGCAGAGATTTCCGTCGCCACCGTGGCGCATGCCTCAGCCGCGCTCATCGTACCTTTAAATGAATCCAGGGCTATGACAATTTTCATGCTGTGAATCCGGCCGCGCTTAAATCATTCATAGTCACCCGGCTTTCAGGCGCTTTGCCGATTTGCTGTTGGCGCAGTATAAATTTACCGATCATATCGGCTTCGAGGTTGACCCTGGTATTCTTCTTGAGAGCGGCCGAATTGGTATGGTTCCAGGTATGGGGAATCATGTGAACCGCGAAAGAGCGGTCGTCCAAGGCTGCGATGGTCAGGGAGATACCGTTTAAGGCGATGCTGCCCTTGGGAATGACCAGCGGGGCCAAATCATCGGGAAGATCGATAGTTACGATGTAATCCCCGGTCTTATTCCGCGTTATATCCAGGACTTCGGCGACGGCGTCAACATGCCCGCTTACGAGGTGGCCGCCCAGTCGATCATTCAGTTGCAGAGCCCGTTCCAGATTGAGTTGGCCGCCGAGGGGCACAGTGCCGAGATTGGTGCGCTCCAGGGTTTCGGCCAATGTATGAAACATGATGCAGTTGCTGCCCGGATTGATTTTTTCGACGGTTAAGCATGTCCCGTTGACTGCAATACTGTCACCGATGGCAATGTCTTTGAGCGGCAGCCCGGTTTCAACCGTGAGCTTACCGGCACCCGCGCGGCTTTCCCGGTTGTTTAATTTTCCGATGTCCTCAATAAGACCGGTGAACATCTGATAAGTATCCTGTGTAGAGCAGGTCGTCACCTGCTTTTCGGGTTTTTATGTTATGCAGCTTGAGGGCCTCATCCAGGGAAGCCGGATTCCTACCGCCGACGACTGGGCGGCTTCCGCGTCCCCCCAGTATTTTGGGAGCGATGAAAAAAGCCACTTTATCAACAATTCCCTTGTCCAGGCACTGGGCGGCGAGCTCACCGCCGCCTTCTACGAGCAGGGCGGTGATATCCTGCTCCGCCAATTCGTGCAGAAAATCATTCCACGCCCCCTTTGAATTCGGTTGGATAAATACCGGGGGGTTGCCGGGATCCTGCCAAATACGGAGGGAACCGGCAAAATCTTTTCGGCTTGTCCATATTAATTTGCGCGGTTGCTTTTCCCAGTTTGCCGGGTTGCGGACGCGTAGGTCGGGATCATCTTGGCGCACGGTTTCGCCGCCGACCATTACAGCATCGCTCCACTGTCGCAGCTTTTGAACTTCATCACGGGCCTTGCTGCCGGTTATCCATTTGGAACGTCCCCCGGCTGTGGCGATTTTGCCGTCCAGGGTCATCGCCATTTTCAGAAGAACGAAAGGTCGCCGGTGTTTTGCCCGGCACAGAAAGGCCTCGTTGAGTTCTTCCGCCGCGCTTTGCAGGACGTTAATTTCGACTTCCACATTATGCCGGCGCAGCTTTTCAACGGCCCGTCCCTCATGCCCGGGGAACGGGTCGAGGCAGGCAATGACAACCCGGCTGATACCGGCCTTGAGAATGGCCTCAACGCACGGCGGTGTTCGGCCGTGGGTACTGCACGGTTCGAGATTGACGTAAAGCGTGGCATCGGCTGGGTTCTCTGTGACGGCGGTCAGCGCGACCGCCTCGGCATGCGGCGCGCCGGCACAGCGATGGTACCCTTCGGCCAACACACGGTCGTCTTTAACTATTACGCAACCGACCATGGGGTTCGGCGACGTACACCCCCAGGCGCGCCGGGCGAGGGTCAGGCAGCGGCGCATGTATTGCCGGTCTTTTTTCGTATCATTACTGCTCATGAATGATTCCGGAGTTTGAGCTCAGTTGGGTGCGGGTAGAAAAAGTATTGATCGGCCAGGTATTTCTTGTCGTATTTCCGGATGTAATGGTTCAGTAAAGTTATGGGTACTATAAGCGGGATAAACCCGGAATGGTAGCTGTCGATTATTTCCCGGAGTTCGTTTTTTTCATCGGCAGTCAAGTCTTTTTTGAAATACCCCATGGCATGATCAAGGACATTGGTGTTTTTGCGGTTGCCGGCTTGCTGTTTGAGGGCGGGCAGGAGGATTTTGAGGTATTCCTGCTTGAGTTTACCAAAAGCGATGTCATCTGTACCGGCTTCAGCCACAAGCTTGCCGAGCTCGGTCTGCGCCTTGGGACTGTGCGCCATAATAAGAAGTTTGTGCCGCGTATGAAAGTCAACCAGGCTGGCGGCGGTCTGGTCTGTCTCGACCGTATCCTGCCAGCGTTTAAAAAGAAAAATTCGTTCGATAAAGTTTTCCCGCAGACCGATGTCGTGTAGCCGCCCGTCGTCTTCAACCGGCAGCAGAGGGAAATTGTCCATGAAGATTCGGGCAAATATACCGACTCCTTCGTTGCTGTAGGGCATGCCTTTTTCAGTATAAACCTTTATCCGTTCCATGCCGCTGCTGGGGGACTTGCTTTTGAAGATAAAACCGCAGAGACCTTCATTGGCAAGCTCGTGGACGCGCTGTTCGGCGTAGGCTTCCATTTTCTCGGTGAAATCCCGGCCGGTTTTTCTGGTCATAAGGCGCGGATGTTCGGGATCGCCGACAAGACGCATTGCTTCCCGGGGGATCCCCAGGCCGCATTCGAATTCCGGGCAAACCGGTACATATTCAACATATTGCCCTAGGGTGTCGCGCAGAAAACGATCAAGTTTATGCTGCCCGTCATAGCGTACCTGCTCACCGAGCAGGCAGCTGCTGATGCCGAGACGAATTGTGGTATCAGTTTCCATAGGGGATTTTCGCATGCCTTTGGCTTCCATCGGATAAAACTTTATGACAGCCTGAAATATAGATGAATTTTCAATAAAAAACGGTATTAAAATGAAGCACAGAGCCGAGTAAAATTCAAGTCGGCAAAGGCAATGCCATTCGAATTCTGAGACCAAACGCATCCTTTATCGCAGTGCGTGGCAACTGACCTTCTTATCATACTCAACCCCCGCTTTTTCCAGAAGCTCCACCAACTCCTCCTTGAACGTCAGGCATTTATGGAGTACGACTTGCCCCTCAATCAAGACTATGGAACCGTTTCAAGAGCATCGAGCGGGCTGTCGGCCTTCGGCGAAAGCTCACGGACAACATGAGTATAGACCATCGTCGTCTCCAAGCTTTTATGCCCCAGATACTCCTGAACCTGGCGAATGTTGATGCCGTTCATGAGTAAATGAGTAGCGAAGCTGTGACGCAACGTGTGAACCGAGGCGTGCTTGTGGATTTCCGCCTCGCGAATACACTTCCGCATTGCATGCTGGACCGTCTTGTCACTGATATGATGTCGGCGCACCTTCCCGCTCCGCGGATCGCGCGACAAAGTGCCTGATGGGAAAACGTACTGCCAGCTCCATTCCCGCGGCGCATTTGGATACTTCCGGGCCAGAGCATCCGGCAGATGGACCTCTCCGCCGCCCGCTGCCAAATCC
Organism: Lentisphaeria bacterium; assembly: GCA_046482565.1. GTDB lineage: Bacteria > Verrucomicrobiota > Lentisphaeria > Oligosphaerales > MVZH01 > JAWOEV01. The sequence goes on from JAWOEV010000195.1 coordinate 5,254, forward strand.
GACTTATGCAGTTCACGGACCTCTGCAAGATGTTCTTTCAAGGGCTCGACCACTGTGGCTGCCAGCAGAGTTGTCCGGTCCTTATCCCCCTTGCCGCTTCGCACATAAAGCAACTGGTTCTCGAAGTCAATATCTTTCACGCGAAGGCGTGTCAACTCGGAGAGTCGCAACCCGCCCCCGTAAATGATTTGGAGCATTAACAGATGCTTTCCAGATGCGCATTCAAAAAGCCGGCGTACCTCGTCGCGAGTGAGAACCACGGGCAATTTTTGTCCCCGCTTGGCCCGGACGGTCTTGCTCACGTCTCCAAGTTCTTTCTCGAAAACGCCGCGAAACAAGAAGAGCAGAGCATTGAATGCCTGGTTCTGCGTGGAAGCCGCCACATTCTTGCTGATCGCGAGATGTGAAAGATATGCCTGCACGGTTTCTGTTCGCTCAGACGGGAGGCGGTGTTCTGCCGCATAGGCGAAGTAGCGTCTGCACCAATCCAGGTAGGTTTGTTCGGTGCGATACGAGTAATGACGCAACCGGAGCAACTCCCTCATCTGCTCTAACGCTTTGCCGGTGGACGCTGAGACAGGGGGCAGATCATCCGCTTCAGCTTCTTTTCCTGCTGCTGAACCGGCACCGCTTGTGCCCGGGAGATAGGTGTAGAGATATAATTTCACCGCCCTCTCTGCTTGCTCCACCTGCCAGTCCTCAACCTTCACATCCTGATTCAATTCCTGCACATAGCCCCGTAGGGAGTCATCCTTTGACAGAGCCGGATTGTTTGCCGCCGGCGTCTGCAAGAATCGCCGAATCCAGTGGAGATAATACCTTCGGTACTTCTCGGGCACCAAATTCCGTTGTTCTATGAATTGCGAAACCGGCGTCAGATCAAGCTCTTGCATTATTCCTCCCTTAACTTACCATATTATACCTCATGTCGTATAAGCTAGTATTACTGCGCAAATGCCTATCGAAAATCGCCCCGACACCGTGA
>JAWOEV010000236.1:0-7314 GCA_046482565.1 Lentisphaeria bacterium
TCATGACCCACAGCCGTTCGGTTTATGCCGCCTTTACCCAAGAGACCGGTTCACCCATGGCCGGGGACAGGGTGCTGGAAGACCTGCGGACGCACGGCCGGGATCCGCGCTACCGGCGTAGCGTCTATACCAGTGCATTTACCCATATAGCTGTCCTGATCCTTATCCCCGCCCTGATGAAAATGGGGGGCTGCGTCGAGGCGTATCGCGTCCCGAAGGGCAGCGGCAATCCGGTCGTGACAATGGTTAAGATGGTTAAACCGAAGAAGAAAAAAAAGAAAACCCTGACCCTGCGGCCCAATTCCGCCATCATCTTTGAGGTGCCGGACCTGGATGAAACCGAAGTGGACAAAATGATGGAAGAGCAGACTCAGCTGACGTATAAGGCATCCGCTAATGCGAAAGCGGGAAAAATGGGCAAAGGCGGAGGAAAAAAAGGCGGCTGGCCGGAGGGCATGGACGATTACAAAATCCGTTTCATTCGCCTCAATCACGGTGGTGCCGGGTGGGATGATGGCATGAATGAGAGCCGGGCCGATGTCAATTTCTTGGAAGCCTTTGCCAAAGCTACCGGGTTCGATAGAATTGCCAACAGCGGCGAAAGCCATTCAATCGCGCTGCTTGATAAATACCCCGACGACGGCTTTCCCCCTTTCGTCTATATGACCGGTAATGATCGTATAGGCAACGTATCCTCTGGCGAACGTGAAATTCTGCGCGAATACTGTCTCAAAGGCGGTATGCTGATAGCCGACGCTGGCAGTCGCAGGTTTGACCGCAGTTTCCGGCGCTTCATGCGACTAGTTTTTCCGGACAAACGGTTGCTTGACATTGCCGATGACGACATGATTTATCAGCTGCCGTACGGCTTTCCCAACGGTGCCCCGGCGTTCTGGCATCATGGCGGTCGGCGGGCGTTGGGAATCAAGCATAAAGGCCGTTGGATTGTCTTCTATCACCCCGGGGATATGAACGATGCCTGGAAATCACAAGGCTATACCGATGTAACCCCCGAAATGCGCGACGCCGCCATGAACCTCGGAGTCAACCTGGTGTACTACGCCTTTAACCACTGGGACGATGCAGTGGGCAGGGAGGGGAAGTGAGAGGAATGACGAAATACCCAAATACCCAAATACCCAAATATGCAAATACCCAAATACCCAAATACCCAAGTACCCAAGTACCCAAGTACCCAAATACCCAAATACCCAAGGAATGACGAAATATTAAGATGCCCAAGAAGGAAGAACTATGAAGTCACAATCGTCGAAAGAGATCAGCGATTATGCTGAAGTGCTGGGAACGCACGCGGGAACTGCGGATTTTATGGCTGAAAGGTTAAAACCGTATGACTTGGAAGAACGAACTGCGCTTTTTGCGGAGGAGGTCATTGCCTTACTCAAGAAAGTGCCGCTTAATCCCATCACACGCCGTCTTATTGATCAGCTTACAGGGGCCGCTACCAGTGTCGGCGCTAATTATCGAGAGGCCGATGATGCGCCTTCAAGGAAGTCATTTCGCAATTCAATAGCAACATGCAAACGAGAAGCGCGTGAGGCCAGGTTTTTTATCCGCATTATTGCGCAAGCCGTTCCCGAAATCAAAGACGAAACAAAGCCTCTATTGCAGGAGGCTAAAGAACTACACCTGATCTTCGCCAAGATTTATCGCGGGTAGACAGGATATCGAAAAATGTTTCAACCAATATACATCAAAAGGATAAGACAATCCGATCCCCCGGTTCTTCCGGTGTGGTCTTTGTCCGCCCGTCGGCGTGTTCACACGTTTCGTCATTTCCCGCTTTCGCCTTTACCTGAGTCCCTTGGCTTTCCTGGGTTTTTCGGTATTTCGGTGTTTCTGTTTCCCTTGGGTATTTGGGGATTTAAAATTTTCACCAACAATTTCACATGCCAATAAACTTATTCAACACATTCGGCTATCTCAGCATCGTCCTCTGGCTCACCATGCTCCTCCTCTGGGCGTTGCATTTTATACGTCGGCCGCGGCGCTGGCTCTGTCACGTCGCCCTAGTCGTCGGGTTGCTGGCATTTATCTGCGCCAAAATTAATTCGGTCACGCATGTCAACCGTATCCAGATCGACCGCAGCGAACAGATCGCCGAAGCCCAGGCCCGCATGGACGCAGCCCGCCGAAAGGCCGAAAAAGCGCAGGCCGATGATGTAGCGCAAATCCGCTTTGCCGAAGATGATGCCAACGACTATCTTGACCTGGCCGGTATGGAAGACTCTGATCGCAAATACATAGAAAGTTTTGAAGAATCCGCGACTCCCGAATGGAAAAAAGAAAAGCAGCAGCGCTCCGGAACGCGCCGCCAGGACGACAGTGTCGAAGGCCTGCTCGACACCAGCGAAGAGCAGGGAGGCATGGAGACCGGTACCCTGAAAGACGAAGCGGCCGAAGCAGATCCTATTATGATGCCGGAAGCCGATGTTATGATGGCTAACCGCTTGGATGCACTAAACCTGCAACTGGTCCGCTGGTTGCTGCTGATCGGCGTCGGTGTCGTGCTCTTTGATTACCTTCGCCGCCTGAATGTCTATCAGGAAGCCTATCTGCCCTTGCCTCTGCCAAGCAAACTGGTTAATGGCATGACCCCCATGCCGCCCGCCCGGACGCGCCCCGCCAAGCCCCGCCGCAGCATGCCCGAAGAACTCAAATGGCTTATCAGACGCGGCGATGCATTCGTCTATTTGACCGATGGCTCGGCGGCAGCGGACGCAGTGCCGGATACTATGCACCGCCTGCCGTATCAAAAAGGCCCGGTCGATATCATTCGCTTAAACGATAAAGATGAACAGATCGAAGATGATTTCGTCTTTGAAACCCTCTGGTTTAACCGCGCATCGTTTGTCGTAAGCTCAGAGAACCGTGCCGAACAAATGCTACAGCACTTTGTCGAAAAGCTGCACGGCCGCCAAGCAACGCGGGCTGAGGCCCGGCAGACAGTGCACGTGGTGTGGGACAGGAACAAACCAATCCCCGAATCTCTGTGCTCTGAAATGATCACCTTGGCCCGGGATACAGGCTGGTCAGTCATGAAGAATAATGCTCGATAACAATCTAAAGCAGTCGAAATAAAGGATTAGGGCCATGATTACACGCCAGCTTACAAAAGTTACTTTTCTTTGCATGCTTGGGTACTTGGGGGTTTGGATATTCCCCGCGTCCTTCGTTTCTGCACAAATAGCAGAACGTGACGCTGAGGCAGCGAAACAGGCGGCACGCGGCAACGCCCCGGAACTCCAAGAACCGGAACGGCCGGCCCACATGCCGGACCTGACCACCCGGGACAAACTGTCCGAAGACGCCCGCAAAATTACCTGGAACATGGGCCCCACAGGTATCATTGGGGTTAAGAACGGCGGCATGGCCGGCGATCAGGTGCGGGTGCTGACCGTGATGCCCGGCTCCCCGGCCGAGGGTCATGTCAAGCCGGGCGATGTCATCCTCGGCGTGGGAGGGAAGGATTTTAAAGTTGGCGGACACCTTGGGCGAGACGTTGCTAACGCCATTATCGAAGCTGAGGAGCCAGAAAACAAGGGTATCCTGAAAATGCATATCTGGCGCGACCGCAACTGGGGCTCGCGGAACAACGCCAAAGAAATGAGCGGTCTCGATATTGAAGAACTCTTTAAAAAGGCCGAAGAAGACGCCGACCTCTACAAATGGAAAGACGAAAAAGAAAAGGCCGTCGCAGCTACCAGCCAGGCCTACGACGAGTATCCGATCGACGGGGTCGAGCTGAAGATAACACTTCAGCTCACAGTCATGGGCACCTACAGCGACACCTCCCCCTGGGATTGCCCGGTGGCGGCAAAGATCCGCGAGAACGCCTGGAAACTGCTCGCAACGAAGCTCACACCTGACAAGCGCGGGCGTACCAGAGGCCGCTGGATTGACGCCATCGCACTCGTCGCCTCCGGGAAGCCGGAATACCGTAAGCTCGTGCATGACTGGGCGCGCAAACAAAAGATATGCCGGGACATGGATGTCGAGCCGCGCATCCAGGACTTGTCCTACAAAGGCATGCAGTCCTGGTATCATGGGTTCGCACCGCTGGAAATGGCCATCTACTACGACGCGACGGGGGACGAATACGTTCTGCCCGAGTTGCGGAAGCGAGCGATACGTGTCGCAAAGGGCCAAAACCGCGGCGGCTCCTGGGGACACACCTTCGCGTTTCCCAGCTTCAACGGCGGCGAACTGCATGGGCGCAATCCCGGCTACGGCGCCATGAACAATGCCGGAACCCGCTGTTTCTTCCTGCTGACGCTGGCTCAGAAAGCCGGGATCGAGCATCCGGAAATCGACCTGGCCATCAAGCGCGCATCACGCTTCTTCGGAACCTACGTCGACAAGGGCTGTATCCCCTACGGCTTCCACGCCCCTGGCGCATCATCGGACGACAGCAATGGCAAGAACTATGGGGCGGCCTATGCCTTTTATGTGCTGGGTAAGAAGTATGAGGCCAAGTATTTCTCCATGCTTTCCGCCCACGCCTCCTTTACGCGCCGCAGCGGCCACGGCAGCCCGACCCTCTGGCACTACACCCCGATGAGCGCGAACATTGCCGGGCCGCGGGGCGCCCGGGCCGCCATGCGCAACATGCGCTGGTTCTACACCTTGGCGCGGCGGCATGACGGCTCGTTTGTCATGCAGGGCGAACAGGCTGGAATCGGTGGTAAACCCTCGCGTTCGCCGACGGCAACATACGTGATGTACTATTCGGCCCCGTTCAAACAGCTCGTGACCACCGGCAAAGACGCGGACGAGTCCTTCTGGTTCACCGACGAAGAACTGGAGGAACTGCTGATTAGCGCGCGCCCGCAGATTGGCGATCCCGCGCTCCTGGAACGTATCGGCAAGGCATGGAAAGAACGCGCCACCGACGAACTCTTCGATCTGCTTGATCATTGGTACCCGAACAAGCGCCGCGCCGTCGCCAAGGAACTCAGCAAGCGCTACAAAGCCGGCGAAAAGAATATTGCACCGCGTCTGGGAAAGCTGCTGGACAGCGAGGAAGCACGTTACCGCGATGGCGCGCTCTTTGCCCTGATGAACTGTAATGACGATGTGCTGAAAAAGGCGCTTCCGAAAATCAAAGAGCTGTTGAACGATCCCGCGGAGTTTATCCGCATGCGGGCGGTGAGTGCGCTCGCCAAAGCCACCGAGCCAGACGATCCCGAGCGCCAGCGACTTCTGTTGCAGGCCGCCGCCGAAGACTATCCCGGCATGTCGACGGACGTGGCCAATGTCCGGACAGCTGTCAAGAAGGCTCTTTTCGGGGGTGGTTCAGGAACGACAAAATTGCATACCGCGCCGTTTGAAACTGGTTTGGACAAGGACTTGGTCAGAACCGGCCTTGAGAAGATTGTCATCATGGACCCCGGCGGGATCGTACCTTTCGGCTGGAACAAGGGAACGGTCACCCAGCTTGCAGGCCCTATCGTATACGTCGCTGAAGAGAAACAGTTCAATGACGCCATGTTCGGCGGTGCCCGAACAAAGGCAGCGCGAAAGAAACTGGAAAGTCTTGGCGTGCGGGAAATGGTGGAGTGCGATCTGATTAATACAATGAAACATAGCCGCCTCGAGCGCGACCTGGCACGGACTGTGACATTTGTGCACAGCCGTTATCGAGCAAAATATGGCCGTTATATGAATCCTGCGCTTGCGGAAAAGTTCCCGGGAGCCTATCGCGAATTCCTGCCGGAATTACGCCAAGTACTCCAGGATAAGCCGCTGACCGCCGTAATCGCCGGCGAGGATCGCCTCGCTGTACCATTGGGTGACTTGATCCATGCGATCGAGACGAACAAAGAGTCACAACCGATGCCCAGCCTTGCCGATAAAGTGAACGCCATGTTCAAACAGGAACTGGACGATTGCGCTGATAGCGCGGAAAAGATAGCGCTGTGCCGGGAAGAACTCGAAAACCCGGACCGCAAAAACTATTTCCGTATGACGGCGGCCATGTCGAGCCTGGTCGATATCCTGGGGCCTGAAAAGGCAGTCAAGGATCTGATCCCGTACTTCGGCCATCAGCAATGGCGAGTCCGCCGACACGCTCGCGTGCTCGGGCTCGAGGTGATAAAAAAGGGCTTCGGAAAAGCAATGATCGCCGCCGTGGATGCCGCGACAGGTGAACATGCCGCAGCCATACTGATGATTCTGGCGGATGCCGGTGTGGACGCCGCACGCAAGCCTGCCCGGGAAGCCTTGCAACACAACGACCCGGTCGTCCGTAAAGCCGCGATCGAAACACTCGCCGTCTTGGGTGGAGAAAAAGTGCTGCCGCAGGTTTTCGCCTTCATGGCCCAGGCGACCGATCCGGATGACCTCCGGGGGTGCGAACAAGCATTGCTCTCACACACAGGTGAGGAGAATTGGAATCGGCGGGTGAGCAAAAAGGCCACCGCGATGTTGCCGAACAGTACACGAAAGACCCGCCGTTTACTTTACTGGGTGCTGGCGCAGATCGGCGGTGCGGAGAACCTCGCAACCTTGAAAAACGCGGCGGTACAGGCCGCTGGCCCCAATGAGAACAAAGACGATAAAAAAGAATTCAATGATATCGCCATTGCCTTGTCATACTCGCCTGACCGGGATGCCGATAACGTATTCTTGACCCTGGCTCGAAAGAATGGGAGGAAAAAGCAACTTATTGCAAAGCACAGTGTGCGGCGTATGGTCACTGGCCCCGACGATATCGGTCACGTATCTGATGATACCAAGCTGGATTTGGCCGTTCCATTGGTCAAAATGACACATAACAGGAGCCTTATTTCATATATGGGGCAAATTCACCGGGGACGTTGCGTGAAAGCATTATCAGAAATCATGAAGAAGGGGGCGGCTGAGACCACGGCGCCAGCCATTATTGCCGCGGCTGAAGGCATGCAAGAGACCTCCGCGAAAGAACGCAAAACCGCGGCTGAAGCCTTACGAAACGTTATCGAATACATTGAGGTCACGCGCCTGCGGGGCGGCATATCAGAGCATATGGAAAAAACAGACAGATATTTGTTTTGGAAAAACTACCAGACTCGCGCCGGCAAAATCCTGCTGAAACTTGATAAACCCGAGGAAGCCCCTATGCCGGGGTTTGATGACATGGATCTTGACCTGTAAAAAAAGTCTCTTCGATAGAATCTGTGGGTGAATTGCCGCTCCCCTGCCGATCTTGCCTTGGTAGAGACCGGATTAGCCCGAACATTGCATGAAAAATGAGATTATGCGGGATATGTATGTGAATACCAAAGGCTTATACCGCTTGTTATAAAGTTACAC
>JAWOEV010000023.1:0-11014 GCA_046482565.1 Lentisphaeria bacterium
ATGCTATTTATCTGTATTTAATACATACTTTTGGCCCGGATGACGAGGTGTTTCAGGGTATAAATATTGAATGATTTCTCTTTCAAGCAGTCCTTTTAATGTGCCCCAATCCGATAAGCCTTGCGGGCCGCTTCACAACTGGGGTGTTTACCTGCTTCAAGCTCTCTGACAACCTGGAGCTTGAATGCTTCACTGTAACGGATTATTTTCTTCATGACTACCTGCCTTTTTTGTTGCAGGTGTCAACTTATATCAGGACAAGACAAAAATTTTGAATTCTGAATTTTGAATTCTGAATTCTGAATGGTTCAATATTACTCCCTCAATCCCTTCGGCCGTTTTTCCCTTTCGCCTTTGCAAATTCAATTAAAGGGTCGATATTATCCGGACGGACGCGTCCGTCCATTCAAGATTAAACATTTCGCGGGGCGATGCCGTTCTCCGAACCAAGGCCTAGCCCAAGTTTCGCAACTTGGGCTATAAGTCGTTGCCGCAACGACCGGATTTCGTGTGGCACTACAAAGCCGACGAAGTTTTCATGGGTACTGACATTTTTGTGCTGGGCAAATTTCGATGATCAACCCCCAGTGATACCACGATGCGCTGCCGTGGCTTTCCCTCCCGGTTACGGTAGGATTCGACCAGCTGCAGCGCTTCTCCCGAGCGAGTTGTCTTAATGCGAAAGTCGGGCTAGGCGCTCAGCCGGTCCCTTTCCGCCCGGTGTTCTGTTAATGGCTATCTTCTGGACCGCGAACGGGCTTGGCCGCCGCGGTAGCGTCCGCCGCCTTTGCGGCTGCCGCGGCCTGCTTTCGGGGCGCGGGATTGGCGGGCCTCTTCACAGTGATACGGGTTTTGCGTATCGGCCGGTACCGGTTTGCCGAGCAGGCGCTCGATGTCACGCAGGTAGGCCCGGTCTTCGGCGGAACAAAACGAGATGGCTGTACCATCCGCTCCTGCCCGGCCTGTGCGTCCGATCCGATGTACATACGTCTCAGCTTCGACGGGCATGTCGTAGTTGATTACGTGCGAAATATCATCGACATCAAGGCCGCGGGCGGCGACATCGGTAGCCACAAGGATCTGATATTTGCCGCGTTTGAAGCCGTCCAGAGCGCGGGTCCGGGCTCCCTGGCTTTTGTTGCCGTGGATGGCGGCGCCCCGGATTCCGGCCTTGCTGAGCTTGTCAACCAGTTTGTTGGCGGCATGCTTCATCTGCGTAAAGATGAGGGCCTTGCTGACGGCGTTATCGCGCAGGATGTCAACCAGAAGTGCTTTTTTGTTTTTAGCGCCGACGAAGACCACGTTTTGGTCAATGCATTCTACGGCCGGTTTTTTGTGGGAGAGGGCGATACGGACGGGGTTTTTGACCATGGTTTTGGCCAGCTCCTCCAGCTTTGGCGGCATGGTTGCCGAAAAAAACAGGTTCTGGCGCTGCTCCGGAACTTTGGCGAGAACACGCTTGATGTCCGGGATGAACCCCATGTCCAGCATCCGATCTACTTCGTCCAGAATAAATACCTCAATTTCGGAAAGCTTGATGTGTTTCTGGTTCATAAGATCCAGCAGTCGCCCGGGGGTGGCCACAACGATATCAACTCCGCGATTCAGAGCCTTGACCTGGCCGGTCTGCTTGACGCCGCCGTAAATTACGGCATGGCTCAGATTCAGATAGCGACCATAGGTCTTGATGCTGTCGCCAACCTGCGCCGCCAGTTCCCGTGTCGGGGCGAGTATGAGAGCCCGCGGATGGTTGCGTTGAGGACGTTGCTTATGTGCCGCCAGACGCTGGAGGAGGGGGAGGCAGAAGGCTGCGGTTTTTCCGGTTCCCGTCTGGGCGCTACCCAGCAGGTCCCGGCGTTCGAGCAAGGGCGGAATGCATTGTTCCTGGATGGGAGTGGGGGTGTCGTACCTGGCCGTCGCCACCGCGCGCTGCAGTTCCGGCATTAACGCCCGGAATGCGCCCGGTGTTGCAGATGAACTTTGAGAGTTGGATGAATGGTCAGTTTGGGCATGATGCCCGTTGGTTGAATTCTTCATGATTTCCTTGTTCCGGTAGTATTTAATAATCCTCTACCCGCCGGAAACGTGGAAAAGAATGGAGCCGCAATTTGTGCGGTGCTGTGGAAGTCCCGATTGTTTATTAGTGAAAACGGCTAATCGCCGGTATCGGAAAGAATCTTCCCAGAAGGTCAATACTATACAACGCAGAATCCCATTGTACACCTGACAGCCAAAAAAAAGAAGTCAAAGGATATGTTTAAGTCCGACCAGTAGAATAAGAAGGACTCCCAGAAGGCCAAGCTGTACGGAAACGCCAGCAGATGCGCAAAGTTTTGCTGCCGTTTTCGCCATTTGGCTGCTTTACCCAGAAGGTATTAGGTGAGCCCCAGTCAGGCATCATCAGTTTGACCTTTTGGTACTCGGCAGTACGGGCAAGCCGCATTTTAACAACAATGTTCTTCCCGTAATAGTCGGCGGCTTCCTCCAGGAAGGCGGCCAGCTCTTCGTTGGATAGCTGGCCGTCAGAATTCTTGTCCATTTTTTTGCGCATGGTTGCGGCCGGGATTTCACTGAAGTACATATCAAGTTCAACGTCCAGCCCGTTTTTATGCGGGATTAGTCTGACGTACTGATCGACTCCGCCCCTGCCGGAAACCTGGCCGTAGATATTTAAGGGCAAGAAAAAGACCGGGCATAGAATCGCAATTAAAGCAAATTGTTTATAATTCAACATAAACTCTAATATATTGATCAATAAGTTGCCTGCCAATCCGCAATTGCTCGCCTTCGTAACTGTCTTGCCGGTTGGCAAGCAGTGCCAAATGCCTAGTAAACACCTTTGGGGGTGGCGACAAATAGCAATCCATGTAAATTAAGTTTGCAGTGAGCAAATTCTAAACTAAATAAATGAGGTGTCAAGTAGATGAAGACTATAGCGCTCGTTAACCGTTTTATGGCCAGTCTTTTTTTCCTTTTCCTGTGGTGTGCATTTTGCGGATCAGCTTCTGCCGAGCCGGTGGACGGCCTTCGACTGGGGTCGCCTTTCAGTGACAGCGCGGTCCTGCAGCGAAACGTGAAACTGCCGGTCTGGGGTTGGGGAAACGCCGATGCAAAGGTCACGGTTTCATTTGCCGGTCAACAGGTCCAAGCCGTGGCTGACGATGATGGATACTGGCGCGTTGAAATGGAAGCGCTGGAGGCGAATAGTTCCCCCAAAAAGATGACTGTATCCACGGCCGCCGGCGACAAAAAGGTGGTTAAGGATCTGGTTGTAGGTGATGTCTGGCTGTTTGCCAGGCAGACAAGTATCGATATTTCTCTGGGACGCGACAAAGCCGGAAAAAAAATTGCCGCAAAGCATGAGTCGCCCCCTCTCTACCGCGCCCTCAGTATCCAGACCATCCCCTCTTCCGCCCCCCGCGCAACTTTGGCCGCTGAAGCCACGTCCGGCTGGTCCCGTGTTGATGAAGAAATCGCAAAAAAAATGTCGGCAGCGGCCTATTTTTTCGGCCGTGACCTTGTAGAAACGGAACAGATACCGGTCGGCATCTTGGACCTTAATCTCGGCTCCGCATTTCCGATTTCCTGGCTGAGCCGGGAGGCTCTGGAGGAAACCGACAAGCTTTACGGGAAAAGCGATGTGCCGCGCATGATCAACCGTTTTGACAAGCTTTTTGAGCTGAAATCCCAAGGTGAGCCGATGCCGAAGGGTGAACAGGTTAAATCGGACATTGCAGAATATGCGATCTGCCCCTCCACTGGGTATAATGCAGTCCTGCACCCGCTGAAAGGTTTGGCCTTGAAAGGCATGCTGATTCAGCTGGGCAATGACTACCCTTACATGGTTTATTCAGAGCTGAAAAAAAGTGGAAAACAGTTCGATCGTGATGAATTGAATCGGGCGTACGTTCAAACCTACGACATCCGCAAGAACGGGTGGCGTATGGAACCGGTAACGACGCCGCGCATTCCCAAAGAGTGGCGGGCTGTTTTTGGCAATGAAGAACTCCCCGTCGGCCTGGTCATGCCGCCGGGGTCGGCGCTTAATACATTGGGCATCCACCACCGCGAAATGCGGGAGATGCAGCGACAGACGGCAGAAAAGAAAAGGGGGGTCAGCGTCATCCTGCCGGGTTCCGAAAACCTCCCGTTCAGTGCGCAACCTGAAGATGAGGCACTCCTTGGAGAACGTTGCCTGAAATGGGCCCGGGGAGTTGCGTATGATATGTCCGAGACAGCCCCGACAGGGCCGCTTTTCGAAAAGCTTGACACGAATTTCAATAAGGCGACGATTCACTTCAAAGACGGCACGGCCGAAGGGCTTCGCGACCGCGATGATGCCTTGGATTATTTCGAGGCGGCCCCTGTGGAAGGGGAATATTCGCCGGCGGAAGCCGCAATCGAGGGCGAAACAATCCGTATCAAGAGCGACACCGTCAACCGGATAGCACGTGTGCGGTATAATTGGAACCAGCGGCCGGATCAGGGCCTTGTTAACGAGGCGGGGTTGCCGGCTGTCCCCTTCCGTTCTGAAGACGCGCCTTATAAGTGGTTTATACGCAATACGGAAAAGGATCTTCCGATTGAGTATTCCACCCCCGCTAACGAGTGGAAAGGCGGCGATGTGACACTGGTTAACGGCCAGCTCAAAACTCATGGTTATCCCAACTTCACCGGTTGGCTGGGCCCGGTAGGGGTCCGGACGGGGCCCTTCGGTCCGAATATGGGGGTGCGCGAAGTCAAGCCCGGCTCCCCGGCCGACGGCAAACTGTTTGAAGGCGATGTGATTTACAGCGCCAACGGTAATATGCTGGGCGAAAAAGCCTGGAAGGTCATGGCGGCCGCCATTACCGAAAGCGAAACTGCAGAGGCCGAAGGTAAACTTGTCCTCGGGGTCCGCCGCGGCGGCAAAAACCTGGATGTGGAGGTGAATCTTGAGGTCATGGGAACGTACAGTTCCACTGCACCATTTGACTGCCCGAAGACCGAAAAGATCGTTTCCAATCTCGAGGATTGGGTGATTTCACAAGGAGCCGGGGAAGGTTTCTTAAACAGCACCGCGATCTTTCTGCTGGCCACGGGAAATCCGGACGTACTGGGATTTGTGCGCCGAGTCATTTATAAAAGAATGGCAGGTATGGACCCAAATAAAACAATTGAGCCGAGAAAAGGAATGAAAAGCTGGCATTCTTCTGCCCATGCATTTCTTTTCGGCGAGTACTATCTTGCCACGGGTGACCGCAACGTGCTGCCCTACTTGAAATGGTTCTGTGACCGCCTGGCGGCAACCCAGCATCCGTTCGGCGGCTGGCGACACAATTACCCGGGTATCGACACCTACGGCCTAATCCCGAACGCGGGGTTGCCCGGTGTCATGGGGATGCATTTTGCCAAAGAGGCGGGGCTGGATATCGACATGGAATCGTACCGGCTCGGGGTCAAGCACTTTGGGAACAAACGGGCTGAAACGGGATTTCTCATCTACGGTCTGGGTGGTTGCCAGCGTGAAAAGCCCCCGGTCTTTGACCCCGAAGTGATGGCAAACGGCAAACTTACCACGTACAACGGTGGCTTGTCCGCTGCCGGTATCCTTATGGAGTTTGTCGGTAAATATCGGGCCGCGCACCTTTGCTCACTGATCAGCGCCTTTGCTTGGAACAATACCTTCGGCGGGCACGGCGGCAATTTCTGGAATAACTTCTGGACACCCTTGGGGGCGTATCAGCACGGTCGAGAGGCGTTCATCCATTTCTGGAAAAACTACCGCTGGTACCGGGAGTGCAACCGGATGTTCGACGGAAGTCTTATCCAGCGCGCAAGTGGAGCGGTCGGGGCCGGGCCGGGGGTGGCTCTGGTCGCTCCGCGCCAGCGCCTTCAGATTGTCGGCGCACCTGCGTCGCCATTCGCGGCGGATGCCCCTGAGTATCTGAAGCCCGCCTTGGATGCACATGCGAAAAAAGATTACGCAACCTGCGAAAAATTGACCAATGAATTGCTTGCTAGCGGCGAGGTAGGCAAGAACGACCGGTCGACCGTTGAGAACCTTGCCCGGGCGGCACGCGAGATGCAGGAAAGCATTGCCGCCGATCTGGCGCGCATGCGGAAATTGGCGGAATCTGGCAAGCCCGGCGAGGCCAAAAGCTTTCTCCGGGAGCTGGCAGGAGTTTTGCCGGAGGGCGACGAGCGCCTTGCGGAAATCAAACAAGTGATCGCCTCGGCCAAGCCGGTTGAAAAATCGCAATCTGCTGATAAGAAAACGGCCGGGAAAACTGAAAAAACGGAAAAGAAACGCGACTGGAAATGCCTGGTCAACGAAATCACAACGCCTCGCAATCGAAGCAGGGGCAAGAAATGGACGCAGGGAAAGTTTTCTCCGGAAGAAGCCAATGTATGGCGGTTGAAAGTGGTGGAAGACCTAGCGCAGGCACCGGAAGGCTGGACAAAGCCCGGGTTCGATGATGCGGACTGGGGAAAAACCCACCTGCCGATCTCCTGGCGGATGTATCACACCGCTTTGCTGCGCACTAAGTTCAACGTTGACGACAAAAAAGCATTCGATCTGTTGCGTTTCCGCGCCTGGTTGTTCCGCCAGCAGGGAATTGAGATCTATGTCAACGGAAAAATTATCGGCAAGGTGAACAATCTTAAGAAGAAAACCGGCAATGTTGACTCTGAGTTCAATAAATCGGCTCTGCGACACCTCAAAAACGGTGAAAACACCCTAGCGGTCACTACCCGTCATAACTGGCGTTGGGGGATGCTGTTCATGAAAGTCTACAACGACGGCTTCGGATTCCGGCTGGACGCCCGGCTGGCGGAATAGAGAACTAACCCGGCCATTGCATCTTTGATTTTTCCGGCTTGAAGCGGTGGTTACCACAGCAACAAGCCGGAGAAAAACACAAATCTGCAATACCGTTTCTTCGTGCAAAAACCGGGCTAATTGGCAAAGCGGCATCGTGCTGCCTCGGCTGAGGTGGTGCGATGCACTATACGGTGCTGTATGCCGGCCGTGGGAGTATGTGAGTGTGGAATTGTGGGAGTATGTCAGTGTGGGAGTTTGGTTGTCTGTGATTTGCGGCTCTATCGCTTTGCGGAATCACTGCCAATCCAGCCGATTGACCTTTGCCCCGGGAAATTGCGGGGCGGTTCACCTTCTGCCTGAGGACGGGGCAGGTTATGGAGTCATGCGGCTGGTATTACATTCTGCCATGCTTGATAATGGAGTATAAGAGCCAGAACCCCATCAACCCTGAAATAGTGAAACCGGCCAGGCCGATCACTGGTATTTCATGCCATCGGGGGGGGACATTTGAAAGCACTATGATGGAGGACCCCACGATCAGCGAAGCCAGGACCATGCCGAACACTATGCGATTACTGACTTGGTCATGGGTTTGTTTAAGGGGTTCCAAGCCTGTATGTTCAAACTTAAAACCCAAATCGCCGCGCCTGAATTGCGTAACCAATTGTCTTGTTTCGGTCGGCAAGTCACGAAGCAAACTGCGGAAGTCGGCGGCAGTATAGTAGAGGTCCCGGAGAGCTTTGCCGGGCTTTATCCGCTGTTTTATCAAGCGTTTGGCGAAAGGTTCAGAGTATTCAAGTAAGTTGAATTCCGGGATTAATTTGCGACCAATAGCTTCCAGGGTAGCCAAGCACTTTATAATCAGGAAAAATTTGGGAGGTAAATGTATATCGTGATGGATAAGCAACTTTGACAGTTCACTCAACGTGGTTGCCACGCTTACATCTTGGAACGAGCGGTAAAGGTTATCTTCCAGGAAATTAGCGATGTCGGCCTCCAGTTCGGCGGTTTCCACATAACTGGTATAACCGCCGATAGCAAACACGGCATTGGTAACCGCGTGCTCGTCCCGTTCTGCGAAGCCGATGAGTAGAGCGCCCAATTGCTCGCGCGAGCGTTCAGAAAGGTTGCCCATGATGCCATAATCAAGCAGGCAAACCACATTGTCGGGTAAGACAAGAATATTGCCGGGGTGCGGATCGGCATGAAAGAAGCCATGCGTGAAAACTTGGTCCAGAATCATTTCCGCCCCGCGGTCGGCCACTGTCTTTTTATCCAGGCCCCGTTTTTCATATTCATCCAGACGGGTGATTTTCAAGCCATGAATGTATTCCATTGTCAGGATTTGTGAGGAGCAGTATTGTCGATAAACGCATGGGGATCGGACATGCTTTTTATCTTCGAAACAGCGGGCGAAGCGTTCGATATTATCGGCCTCGAGACTGAGATCCAATTCCTTCCTTATCATGCGTGCGAATTGATCCATCATCCTTTTCAACTCAAGGACTTGCGCTTCTTCTACTGCCCGTTCGGCGAAAGATGCCAGGTTATGCATTACGCTGAGGTCTGTTTCAATCCGGGCTCGAATACCCGGACGGCGTATTTTAACGGCAACTTCCTTACCCTCCCAGGTTATGGCTCGATGCACTTGGGCTATGGACGCGGAGGCGACGGGTTCATCATCAAATTCCCGGAATAATTTACTGACCGGGCGCCCCAGCTCATCTTGGAGAATCGTATGGGCTTCGGAAGTTGGGAAAGGCGGTACGGCGTCCAGCAACTTTTCGAGTTCGACCGTGAGTTCGCTCGGTAAAAGATCGCCGCGCGAGCTGAGTAGCTGTCCAAACTTAATGAAGGTAGGGCCCAGTTCTTCGAGGGCCAGCCTTATTCTTTCGTATCGGCTCAGAACTTTTTCTTGTTCTTTGGGGCGTGTTTGTTTTCGGTGAAAAAAACGGAAGCGGATATAGCGCTTCAGCCCCAGGGTGTTGGCTAAATCGCCGTAACCGTGCCGGAACAGTACGCCAGCAATTTCGCGGTAACGCTGGATTTGGCGATAAGTGCGTGTTATGGTTTTGAGTCGGTTAAGGCGCATTGCGCTTGCTCGCTTTCAGAAATTCTACAGTTTTAATTTTACATTAATTAACATAATACAATATACGCGTTCGCGGCAATTATGCATTATGGATAAAATTCGTATTCACAGTCTTTTGGTGCGTTGCATCATCGGTGCCTTTCCGAAAGAAAGAGATCACAAGCAGGATGTCGTTTTTGACATTACGCTCGGCACGGATATAACTCCTGCTGCCGAGAGCGACGAATTGGCTGATGCTGTAGATTACAAAGCCTTACGGGATAAAATAGTCACCTTTACTGAATCTTCCTCATTCAAGCTATTGGAATCGCTGGCTGAAAACATCGCCGCTTTGTGTCTCAAAGAAAGCGGGGTCCAGACCGTTAGGGTATGTGTACGTAAGCCGGGGGCATTGACGTTTGCGCGGGATGTCAGCGTTGAAATAACGCGGGGCTAATTTGTGTCGCGATTGTCTGCGCTGCCCGGCGCGGCGTCGTGCCGGTAACATCAATCTTGAGGTGAGCCACTTTTTCGATAACTTGGTTGATTTTTTCAACCCTTTCCTTAAACCATTCTCGCGGGTTGTCGGCGGGCATGAACGGCGGGATTCCCCGAGCTTTAACCCTTTGCCAAGTGGTTTCGAAGTTGACCGTCAGAAGTACGATTGTGCCTTGTCGGGAAAGTTCCCGACGGGAGTCATCATTCATCAAAGTCTGACCGCCGGTACAAATAACACAATTGTCTGACTGAAGAGATTGCTTGACGGCCCGACATTCCAGTTGCCGAAAATATTTTTCCCCGCGGGTCCGGCAAATTTCGCGGCAACTGGCCGGTTTTCCCTGTTGTTTTTCGAACAAAGATTCAATGAGGTTGTCCGTTTCTACCGGGTGCATTTTGAGCAACACGGCCAATTCACGCCCGATAGTGCTTTTTCCGCTGCCTTTGCATCCGGTCAAAACTATTCGCATTGGGCAACTGCCTTTTGCTGCATCAAAGCGTCAACCAGAGTGATTGCCGTCATAGCCTCAATTACCGGAATAATCCTGGGCACTATGCAAGGATCGTGTCTGCCGTGAGTCTGGATTGTGGTCTCCCCGCCGTCCACAGTAACTGTTTTTTGCGCGCTGGAAATGGATCCCGTCGGGCGGATTACCGCTCGCGCAACGATCTGCCCTCCAGTAGAAATTCCTCCCAGAATACCTCCGCATCGGTTGGTTCGCGTTCGAACTTTATTGCCCTCTAGGCAGAATTCATCATTGAATTCTGAGCCTTGCATCTGGGCTGCTGCGAAGCCCACCCCGAACTCAATGCCTTTCACGGCCCCGATCGACATGATGCCTTGGGCCAATACGGCTTCCAGTTTATCAAAAACCGGCGTTCCCAATCCCGCTGGCGCACCGTTAATATGCAATTCGACTAGGCCGCCTACAGAGTTCCCTTCTGACTTGGCGGTTTCAATCTTTTGAACCATTTCGTCCGCAGCTTCCGGATCAGCAGTGCGCACAATGTTTTGTTCAATGGCACCATAATCTACACGATCAGCTTGCACGCCAGCTATTTCACGGGCAAAGGCAAAGACTTCGATATTTTCAGCCGCGAGCAACTTTTTGGCTACGGCACCGGCGGCAACGCGACAAGCCGTTTCGCGACCGGATGCCCGCCCGCTGCCGCGCCAGTCGCGAACCCCGTATTTGGCCAGGTAACCGAAGTCAGCGTGGCCGGGGCGAAATTTGTCTTTGATGTCTAGGTAAGCGCTTGAATCCTGGTTCCGGTTGCGGATTAACATGGCCACAGGCGTCCCCATACTCCGACCGTTAAAAACCCCGGAGAGGATTTCTACTTTGTCGCTTTCCTGACGCGGAGTGGAGACGCTGCTTTGGCCCGGTCGACGACGGTCAAGCTCTTTCTGGATATCTTCTTCTGAAATTTCCAGATTCGAGGGGATACCGTCTATGACAACCCCGATCGCATTGCCGTGGCTTTCCCCGAAGGTAGTCATGCAGAACAGGTTACCGAAGCTATTGGCGCTCATTGAAGCTCCTTTAAAAGACGAATTTTTCGCCATGCAGGCGGTTCTTGACTTCGCTCAAAACACGTTGTTCATCGTCAAGCGTCGGCGCAACAAAAGTGGCACTGAA
>JAWOEV010000208.1:0-8270 GCA_046482565.1 Lentisphaeria bacterium
TTAAAGTCATGTATTTTAGTCTTTGCCACAACGTGTCTCCTTTATAGTTTTAACAATTTTATAAGCTGTTAAACTAGAGCACGTTGTGGCTGTTTTGTCAAGTCATTCCGGGCGATTTTGCCCGCTTTTTTGTGCTTAAAAACACCTTTTCGCGGACGGTCTAACTACACGACCACAGTCCTAGGCCGGGGTTTGAGATGAAGTAAACTTCTTCGCCGTCGGCCATTTTATTGAATCCCCGATGCAGTTTTTCAGGATCGTATTTCTGCTGTATGTCAGCGAGCGGCGCAAACTCAAAATTCACGTTTTCAATTTCTTTCTGTGTCAGTTTTCCGGGGCAATACGTGATTGTGAAACGTCCTTCGGAAGAGCCGTGAATCAGGTGGGCGGCGGCGCTGAGGTTGCCGGCCAGATCTTTGTTTCCTTCCACGTTTTTCAGCGTCTGTTCTGTGCCGCGATACCCGTATTTTCTGATGAGCTTATCTATCTCGGCGTCCTCGCCGAAGGTTTCCACGCCCGGCGCAATTACCATCAGCTCGGCTTGATCGGCCAGAGCTTTACGGGTTCGGTATATGGCCTTGTTCCCGAGCCAGGTACTCTTATATTCGCCGGGATCCAGGTAGACGACGGCTTTTTTAATGGGTTTGTCGAGCCAGGTAATGTTGACCTCTGCGGCCAGCTCGGACGCATGATAGAAACATTCTATATCATCACCTATAAAAAGTCCTTTGCATCGCAGTTGTCCGTCTTGATCCTGGGCCATGACGGTCAAAACATAAACAATCTGCGGCAGTGAGGCTGCGAAATTATCACTGGCATAATTCAGAACCCGGCGCACGGGATTGTCCGCCCGGCCCATGATTTTTTCCATATCGCAGGCGGCTCCGAGAAAATGACTTTTATTTATGCCTTCGGCTCCGCCAGTACCCACGAATATGTTCTTGTTATAATTGGCCATACCGGCGACTTCATGGGGGACAACCTGGCCGATAGAGAGGATCAGGTCGTGGCTGCCTTCGACCAATTGTCGGTTTACCTGGGCGGGCCAGGGATAATTAACCGCGCCGTCTGAGACTTTCTCGACAAATTCAGCGGGGACTTCCCCCAGGGTCACGACATCCCGACGCCAGTTGTGATCCTTGAAGAGCTGCTGCGGAATTCCGGAGTACATTTCCGATAATTCTTCTTCCGTCATCGGCGCGTGGGTGCCCAGGGCGGGCATGATGGTGTCGACAGCCTCACCGTAGTGTTCCCACGCAAAACGGGTCAGATCGCCTGCCCGCGAATGAAACCTAGTGATGTCCGGCGGCAAGATTAAAACCTTCGAGCGTGAGCCCAGTTTCTGCAAAGCTTCAGAGAGCCCTTCACCAAGTTCAACTTGTGAAATGTCTGGCGATGTACGTGTAAAGAAAATCATGTAATAATTCCTCGATTTTTAAATATCAGCATTGCTTTCGCAGTTGCGTGTGCAATTCACGCCAGTTCGGAACGGCGCTTAAAATCAGTTCTGGCTTACTGCTGCCCGCCGTGTTGATAATGATGTTGCCGTTTTTGAACATTTTGTTGAGAACATTCTGCTTGGTCTGGATGTGGTCGATCCGGTCGTAGATGATCGAAGTCTGCTTGCGGTACAAGGCTCCCTTGCGCATCAGTACCCGGTCTGGTTCAACGATG
Source organism: Lentisphaeria bacterium (assembly GCA_046482565.1). Taxonomy (GTDB): domain Bacteria; phylum Verrucomicrobiota; class Lentisphaeria; order Oligosphaerales; family MVZH01; genus JAWOEV01. The sequence continues at coordinate 1,675 of JAWOEV010000208.1, forward strand.
TAACGCACCAGGCTTACCCGCCACAGCGCAATCCCCAGAACCAGGGGTAGTAGCGGCAATACCGGCAGACAGATAAGGCACACCACAACGACAGTATTAGCGGGAGCTTTGCGGGCTACCATGAGCGGTTCGGCTGCTTCCGCAACCCCGCTGCGGCCCAGCAGTAATTGGTCAAATACATCATCCTGCTTAAGGATCTCCGGGGCATAATTGAAGGTGAACCCGTAGGGGATGCGGACTTCGCCGTTATTGGTCTTTCTAATCTTTTCACCCGCAACATTGAAACGCATGCTGCCGCTGTCCACGCATGGATGTTTGGTGGTGGAAATATCTTTTACGTTAGGATAGAGGGCATAAGTCCATTCCCGAATGATGAGGCCGCGGCGGTACTCTATGCAGCTCTTAAAAAGGGTGACCATGGAACGGCGGTAATAAACTCGTCGATAGGAGTAGGCGACGGCCGGAATGAAGGCAATGAGAATCACGGCGAATGCCCACGGCGAATGCAGAATTATACCAGTGACACTTCCCGCCAAAATGAGCAGCCCGGCAAATAACAGCCCGAAAAAATTGGCGGCCAAGTACCTCTGCAGGGAGAAGTTAGAATTGATTTCGCAGATATCTTCCTGCGGGCATATGCCAGCCTTGGCCCGGGTCATTTCATACAAGCCACTGTGTTTCGGTATATTGCGAAAAGCTATTTCGTCGGCGGCCCCGATAGACCAGAAAGCAATACTGCAGGTGTCGAACCATTTATCAATAATGCTCTCGCGGAAAGTAATGCCGGTGATCTTGTCGGTCGTAAACTCGCGGGTCTTGGAGGTAATGAAATCAAATTCTTCTGCGATCGTGCTTTTGTTGACGTAATAGGTTGTGTTTTTTATTTTGATCACGGCATAGACAGTGCCGATAATCAACCCGATCAATAGCGGAAAGGCAATAATTAAAAGCGGCAACAGAAACAGCGACAGTAGGTAAGGCAACATTGTTCGAAGGCCATGCATGCGATACCGGCCGGTGCTCTCTTTATCGCGTACCACTTGAGTTTCCGGCACGGCTTTTGTTTTGTCCGCGGCATTCTCATGAGTCTCAATTTCCTCAGTGGTGGTTTGCCGCGATTGCGTGTCGATTATTTCTTTGATAACTTGGTCCAGTTCCGGTCCGTGCTCCAAGTGTTTGAAGGTGATTTCCTGACCAGCTCCCTGGCAACTTATTTTGACCTGATGCAGGTTAGTCAGGCGCTCGATGAGATTGCGGGATATCTCCGAGTTACTCAGGTTCTCAATCGGCATAAAGGCATCATTCCGGGTTAGAAAGCCCTCATGATATTCAACTAGGCCATCGTAAACACTGTAAACGCGCCGCTTCAAATCAAAGTAATGAAGCACGAGTGCAATTACGCCGATGCCAGCCAGAATCGGCGCGAGTAGAATTATCGGCGGAAAACTTATTGCCGCTGGCAGAATTATCGGGCCGAATATAAAAGCCAGGCCGAAAAAACCGCCGATGCCGCCGGCAATCATTTCAGCCACTATCCCGAGATCCGCGGGAGCTTCCCGGTGCAGCAAGTTCTCGGTACTCATCGAAAAACTGTAATTACGAAGCCCAGTGCGAATTTGCGCATGTACCGCTTCTGTATTGCCCAGATCGCGCAAAATCACGCTACTGGTTGCACTCCCGGCGGCCTCCACAATAATGTTGCCGGTACCGAAAAACTTGTGCCGCAACCACGGCCGAATCCATTTCACATGCGTGACATGGTCAAGCTGCAACTCAACTTCAGCGTCCGAAACCAGTCCGCCCCGCCTGACGATTATCCGGTCCAGCAGAACCTCGTATTGCTCCTTCCGGTAGACAATCTTCGCTCTATACATTAAAAATACCGAGAAAACCACCCAGGCAAGGGCAATCAACAGTGGTAGCCCTAGGGAAATAAAGGCCGTAGCGATCATCGCGACACCGGCCAGCGCCGTACAGACTGCTATCCCGATTAGGGCCGTCCTTAAAATAAAAACATCTTTTTGCGGTTTCAGTACCATGTGTAACCTTGCTTGCCTGGCAAAAAAAAATCTGACTTCCCATAAAATGCATGGGAGAAGGCCGGAAAGCAAGCTGGCCTGACGGTCTTCGAAAAAAATGCTTTGCCTGCGCCGAGGTTGGATACGGTCTAACCCGAACATTGCTGAGACAATACGTCAGCCTAGAAAATTTGCTTTGTTCTTCGAAAAGATGTATCTTTGAAATTATGAGGGAAACCGTGCAACAATTGCTGGAAATTCAGGATCTGGAGTTGACCTTGGCCGAGACGGATATACTGCACCGCTGGTTGAAAACAATATTATCGCCAATCGAGATCGGTTTCTGGAAGATATTGATGCCCGCGAACGGCAGATAACCATGCAGGTCAGCCCGCTGGTGGCCCTGCCGCATGCCAGGTCGAACGCTGTTCGCCGCCTAGGGCTGTCAGTCGCTATCTTTAACGAAGGGATCAGTTACGCCGATGGCTCAGAATCGAATTGTCGTTTGCTTTTCCTTATTGCGATTCCCGCCTTTGCCCCGACTGCCCACATGCCTCTGCTCCAGCATCTTGCCGCCTTCGCGCATGATGCCGGCCGAGTTCAGAAATTACTGGAAGCAAGCACTCCCGGGCGGCAAATCAAATCACCCGGTTTCCCGGTCGCAGGTAGATGCCGTTTACATACCCCAAATCCGCAAACCAAGAGTAGTCCGCGAAAAGATCTCTGGGGTTGCTTTCGAGCTCCGGCGCTTCTCCCGAGGATTGTCGGTTTTGTCCCCCGCAGAGTGCAAGATAAGAAATAACAAATCTTACCCGTTCCCATTGCTCATTTGCTTATCCTCCATTATAGTTTTATCCTCAGCGAAAACTCAAAGTCTCATCCGAAATAGACACGAACATGGGTGCGATACCTTTCCGGGCGGGGTCTAACACGAAACTACAGCGTAGCGATAAATGGCAAAATCTTCCGGCAAATTAACTCCGGCAATGCGGCAGTATCGGGAACTCAAGAAAGAGGTGCCCGATGACTCCATTCTGCTTTTTCGCATGGGCGATTTCTATGAGTTATTCTTTGATGACGCCAAGATCGCTGCCCCGCTGATGGATGTTGTTCTGACGCAACGCAACGGCGTACCGATGTGCGGGGTTCCCTACCATGCGTTGCAGGCCTATGTGTCGCCGCTTATAAATAAAGGGCGCAAGGTCGCTATCGCTGAACAAATTGAAGATCCTAAGCAAGCCAAAGGGATAGTCAAGCGCGCTATTACCCAGGTGATTACGCCGGGTACAGTGCTGGACCAGACGGTGCTGCAGGCCGGCCGTAGCAATTTCCTCGTGGCGGTCTGCTCGGAAAAGAAAAAGCTGGGATTGGCTCTGCTGGATATTAGTACGGCGGATTTCCGCCTTTCTGAATTGGACAGTATGCAGGCCCTGGAAAATGAACTGCACCGCCTGCAACCCGCCGAGTGCCTGCTACCGCAAGGTCTTTATGAAAAATGGCAAGCTGACGATTGCTTGCCGGATGCTCCCGGGCGAATGGTGTGGACGCCTATCGAAGACTGGCTGTTTGATCTGGATATAGCGCGTGAAAACCTCTGTCGCCATTTCGGTGTAGCCTCGCTTGATGGTTTCGGATGTCAAGGATTAAGCCCTTCGATAAGCAGCGCCGGGGCGGTCTTCAATTATGCCCAGGATAACCTGCGCCAGAATGCGGATCACATAACCTCACTGCAGGTTTACAGCCACGATTCATATATGGTGCTGGACCGGATATCCCAGCGTAATCTGGAGCTGGTAGAACCGATATTTGCTAACAGCACAGCTAGTACTCTCCTCAATGTCCTTGATCATACTGTCACCCCCATGGGGGGGCGCATGTTGCGCGAATGGATTTTACGCCCCCTCCGGTCGTCGACTGAGATCGAAAAGCGGCTCGATGCAGTGCAGGAACTAGTCTCTGATCCTTTGCTTCTCAGTGAGTTGCAGGAAGCGCTGGACAGTGTGCGGGATTTGGAAAGAACTATTGTCAGGTTGAATATTGGCAGTGCCAACGCCAAAGATCTGGTGGTTTTGCGTCAGGGGCTTGAAGCGGTGCCCGGTATCCGGGTGCTGCTGGAGAATTCTGAGGCTGCGATGATCCATGACCTATGCGGAAAAATGTGTGAATTGCCCGAAATTACCGATCATATTAAGCGGGCCATCACCGAAGAACCGGCTTCGACGCTTACCGAGGGGGGAATTATCCGGGAGGGGTATAATGATGAGCTTGATGAACTTTTGAAAGCGGCCCGGGATGGCAAAAGCTGGATTGTTGATCTGCAGAGCAAAGAGCAGGAACGTACCGGCATAAAATCCCTGAAGGTCCGCTATAACAAGGTTTTCGGTTATTATATCGAGGTAACAAAAGCAAACCTGGATATGGTCCCTGAAGATTATATCCGCAAGCAGACTCTGGTCAATGCCGAGCGCTTTATTACCCCTGAATTGAAGGAGCTGGAAAACAAAGTCACGGGGGCAGAAGAGAAGAGTAAAGCGCTTGAGTATGAATTGTTTCAAAACCTGCGGGCCGAAGTCGTTGACTGCACGGATCGCATTCAGACCACGGCGCGGGCCTTGGCGGCAATCGATGCGGTGGCCTCGCTGGCGAAAACCGCAGTGGAAAACGATTATCGACGGCCGGCTATTTCCGATGACAATGTCCTGAATATTGAAGAGGGTCGCCATCCGGTTCTGGATAATACGTTGCAAGACGAACGCTTTGTCCCGAACGATACTTATATGGATACTGAATCCGCCCAGATCGCCTTGATAACCGGCCCCAACATGGCCGGTAAATCAACCTATATCCGCCAAGTCGCACTGCTCGTGCTCCTGGCCCAGATGGGCAGTTTCGTGCCAGCAAAGTCTGCCCGGGTGGGGGTCGTGGACCGAATCTTTACCCGGGTCGGGGCCGCTGATGATATTGCCCGCGGCCAGAGTACGTTTATGGTGGAGATGGTTGAGACCGCCAATATCCTCAACAACGCTACCGATAAAAGCCTGATAATCCTTGATGAAATAGGGCGGGGTACCAGTACATACGATGGCTTGAGTTTAGCTTGGGCAGTTACGGAGTATCTTCACAATGAGCCGGAGGTCAAAGCTAGAACACTTTTCGCTACGCATTACCATGAATTGACGCAGCTTGCGACTACAATGGAGGGGATTCAGAATTTTAATGTCGCCGTACGCGAGTGGGGCGACAAAGTCATTTTTCTACATAAAATTCTGCCCGGCGGTACCGATAAGAGTTACGGCATTCATGTAGCCCGTCTGGCCGGGTTGCCGCGCGCCGTTATCAAACGTGCTAACGAAGTGCTGACAAACCTCGAGGGGAACGCCGTGAACGACAGCGGCAAACCGAAGATCGCCCGCTCCCGAAAAGCGCCGAAAGAAGTCAAAGAAGAATCTTCCCAGCTTACCTTGTTTGACTGGTGAAGTGACGAAGTTTGCCGCAAGCCATAAAAATCGTGCGGCAGCTACTTTTTACCGAAAAGCGACTTGAAAAACCCCTTCAATCCTTTGGCGGATTTCTGCTGAGGGTGCTTATTGCGCATGGCTCGGCTGGTCGAGGACAGCAAGTCACCATATTTGCCGCTTTGCAAATCAGCGGCAACATCCGTGGCGGCTTGATCAATAGCGGAGCCCACCGATTTGTCGCTTAATATTAAACCAGTGCCACCGAGTTCTATAGTGTCATTCAGTTCCAATGTTTTCGCATTAGGCCCCACTTCCTTACCGTTAAGCCGCGTGCCGTTACTGCTGTCCAGATCCTGGATACTGTAGTGCTCACCTTTTTTGATGACCTGACAGTGCTGCCGCGAGCATTGCTTGTCGAACAGCGGAACCTTACATTCGTTAGATCGTCCGATTATATTTTTGCCTTCATGAAGGGCAAAGTCATCGCCTTTATTATTCCCTTTGACGCAAGTGAGTTTTGACATATCTTTTTACCTCCAAGTCCACAAACCTTTACTTGTCAGTTGATGCGCTCTTACGTGCCGCCGCCTTCTGCTTTTAGAATAGTGGAGGCAAAACCGTTTGTCAAATTTTTAGTCATCCTAGCCCAAGTTTCGCAACTTGGGCTATAAGTCGTTGCGCCGCAACGACCGGATTTCGTGTGGCACTACAAAGCCGACGAAGTTTTCATGGGTACTGACATTTTTGTGCTGGGCAGGTTTCGATGAACAACCCCCAGTGATACCACGATGCGCTGCCGTGGCTTTCCCTCCCGGTTACGGTAGGATTCGACCAGCTGCAACGCTTCTCCCGAGCGAGTTTTCTTAATGCGAAAAAACATAATAAGAACAACATAACCCGAGGAAATATATTGCAAGCCGTTGATTGGCACTACGAGGCTTGAATAGAGCTGCCTTTGTTGCAATGCAGGGACTTATGACACAAAATTTCTCAAAAATTTTGTGTCATAAGTCCTTGCATTGCAACAAAAGCAGCTCTGTTCAAACCTCGTAGTGCCAATCAACGGCTTGCAATATATTTCCTCGGGTTATGTTGTTCTTATTATGTTTTTTCGCATTAA
>JAWOEV010000002.1:0-6504 GCA_046482565.1 Lentisphaeria bacterium
ATACTCCATAAAACCCCGGGCCCTGTGGCGACAAATCTATCCACGTCCATGGTCATTGACGATGTGGCGTCCCATTTCGGCGTTGTATGCCACCGCACAAAAATCGGCGAAGCCAATGTGGTGGAGGCAATCCAAATTATGTTTTTCCGCATTAAGACAACTCGCTCGGGAGAAGCGCTGCAGCTGGTCGAATCCTACCGGAACCGGGAGGGAAAGCCACGGCAGCGTATCGTGGTGTCACTTGGGTTTGATCATCGAAACCTGCCCAGCACAAAAATGTCAGTACCGATGAAAACTTCGTCGGCTTTGTAGTGCCACAAGAAAACCGGCCGTTGCGCAGCAACGACTTATAGCCCAAGTTGCGAAACTTGGGCTAGTGCTCTGTTGAAGGGAACCGCAACGGCTTGCCTTCACTTGGGTTGACTGGCAGAATGTCGGAGTTCAAACTGCAGTGTGTTGTTCTTCGCTGCAGTTAATGTAGATTTGCTGAATCTTAGAATATACAGGATTTAATACCGAGGATTTATTTGTGAGTGACAATACAGAACATCAAAATCAGCCTATCGACCCAGGTTCGGCTCAAAACAGCGGCAACGGCAGCGGGGGCAATAGCGGCAGTGAACAATTTGCCTTTTTCGGGGACTTAGTTGATCCCCGTCAATATCTGGATGTTGTCCGCCAATACTGGTGGTTAGTACTTTTGGTTCTGCTCGTCGGTACAGGGATAGGGGCGGCTTACTGCACCTTTGCAACGAAACTTTACAGAGCCTCCTGCCAATACGAAGTTTTCCGGGAATCACGCCTCAGTTTAACTAGTGATGATGAACAGTATCGCCGGACAACTCCGATCGAAGATGAGTTAAACCGCCAAATTGTCATCATGAAAAGCAGCAGCCTGAACAACCGAGTTATTAAACAGCTAAGCCCTGAGTATGAAGCAAAAATAGGCGAGAAAAACCTTCAACCGGAAATTGATATTGATCGTGTGCGTGAAGCCGTAACCATGGTTGATATAAAAGTTGATGCGGTAAGCAAAAAGTATGCGTTAGATTACTTGGAAAAGATGCTTGAGGTCTACAAGGCCATGCGGCGCCAAGAAATCTTGGAATCCAGCGAACAAGCTTTGAGCGGGCTAAAGGAGGAACAAGCCGACATTGGGCGCGAACTGGATGCCGCAAGAGAGGCGCTTACCCAGTTCCGTAAAAAGCATAATCTGAAGTACACTCAAACTAAATCCTGGTACGATGAGCAGTTCTTGGCCAATCTGGTACAGCGCGAAAACTCTCTGCGGATGCAGAAGACCATGCTCGAAAGTCAGTTCGACTTTCTAGAAGACGCGAATGTCGCCACAATCCAGGACGCTCTCAACCTGACAGTAGAGACGCAGATATCCGCTCAGGATCTAAGCAATGTTTTACCGGATGCCAGTACGTCAGAAGGGATGGAGGAGAATATTACCACTTCACGCCCCGGGCGGGGGGGATCGGCGCAAGCCGGTGCATCCGAAATGAAACGGCTACAGTGGAACGAAGAATTTGACTGGCAGAACAAGCAGGCCGAAATGCAGCGTTTACAGGCTGAATACAAGGATAAGCAGGAAATTTACAAGCTTGATCATCCGAAAATGATTGAGCTGAAAAATGAAGTGGACGCCGCGAAGCGAGACCTTAAGCTGGCGGCTGAGATAGCGCTGAAACGGCTCAAAGCCCGCTTTTCGGCCTTGGATTTGCAATTGCAGGCGGTGCGCAAGGCGGCCCAAACTTGGCGGCGTGAACTGGAGCTTACCACGGATCAACGGGCTGAATATGCCACCTTACAGGCCAAAGTTGACCACCTCAAAAAACTGTATGAACGCGTTTATACTCGGATACTGGACGGTTCGGTCGTTGATGTTGACGCCCTCTTTAGTCGTCTGGTTGAAGTACCCAAGTTTGAACCCGACCCCGTGTGGCCAGCAAAAACAAAAATCATGGTTCTGGCCGTACTTCTTTCCCTCGGGGTCGGAGTATCCGGGGCATTCGGTCTGGACTATCTGGACACGCGCTTCCAGGATATTCTGGTGATTGAAGAACGCCTTAACCTACCCTACATGAGCGGCATTCCTAAATGGGAACGCGTTACAAAAGGCTACAAGCACAAAGACAACAATATCATGGTGGGACAGGAAGACGCTTCAACCAGCACTGAAACATACCGGGCTCTCAGAGACAGCATCGAACAAGCCATGGGCAACCATGAAAAATATGCCCTGGCATTTACTTCAGGCGAAGCCAACGAAGGAAAAACCAGTACCGTAATAAATACCGCGATTCTTTTCGCGCGCACCGGCAAAAAAGTTCTCATGGTTGACGGCGATTTCCGGCGGGGCTCATGCCACCGGGAGTTTGGACTTGATCGTGAACCGGGTATATGCGAATTCTTGGCTGGCAATGTAGCTACCTGGCAGGAGATTGTCCGCACCACCGATACCGGAAACTTGGACGTGCTGACAGCTGGCAAATACCACGACGATATACCGGAAACTTTCAGCACTTCACGCATCAAAGACCTTATTGATGAATGGAAACAAGAGTACGATTTGATTATATTTGACACGGCACCGGCGGGCCATATCGTCGATACCGCCATGATCTCGCGTGCCTGTGACGGGGTGCTTCTGGTCGTGCGCCACGGCCAGGCCAGCGTGGCCAGCGTCAAACACGCTCTGCACCGGCTGGGAGGTGCCAACATGATCGGGTTCTGCCTTAACAGCATTGACCTCGGCAATCAGGGTTTGGGCTACTACAAGCGGTATAGCAACGTGCCTTACGGACGTTATGCCTATCCGTATCAGTATTACTATTCACCATATAACAAGTCCGAAAAAGGCAGTAAATCTACCAATAAAAGTTAACCGGTAGGCGATCAGCTTTGTTTCTGTACTGCGGCGGTTTTCCTCCAATGGCGGATTTAAAAATGCCTAAAATGTAAACCTGTGCCTTGGCAGGTTACGCATTAGTGCTAAACAAATTACAAAACGAAAGCTCATTTTTATGAAATGTTCGGGTTAGCCCAGCGGCACTCTGTGAGGGGGATTACCCGGCGATGATACTCCAAGGTGTCAATCGTTCTCAAATGTGGTATTCATTTTATCAGTCCGATGGCTCATACCAACAAAAAAAACGGTAAAACCTTTACCGAAAATGTTCCGGCCGTAATGCCGGGCTGGATCAAGCTTGCACTGCCCCTCATCCCCCTGCTGATATTAGCGATCGGCGTTGGCGGCAGGCCGATAACCTTGCTGATAATTACGGCCGGGCTGACAACCTTGGGGATATGGATTAACCGCCCCTCCATGAGCCGAAGAACAGCGGTTCATTGGTATGCCGGGCTGGCAATTCTTATATGGTTGATTCTGACAACCGTTCCCCTGCCCCAAAAAGTTCTGGGCGACAAGCGGGCCGCATTTCACAAAAGAGCTGATACTGCCATAGCCCAACTGCAAAGCATATATCCGCACCCGGATTTTAAGGCCGATCAAACAAAACCCGATAATTCGCAATCCGAATTCAGCTCGGTTGACTCGGACCCCCCCCCCAAAAAAAACGACTGGCACCCCCTAACCCTAAACCGGTCAGGGACTGTCAGGTTTTTCCTGCTATTCACGGGGGCCTGGTGCATGATGTGGATGACCAGTGCCCTGACAACACGGCAGCGGCATAAATTTTTAGTTTGCCTTGTAACCGGTGGTACAGTTGTCGCCGCGGCAAGCTTGGTGGGTTTATACCTAATCCCCCCCGGCCGCCAAGTATGGTGGTTCATACCGGTCAACCACAGTATCGGTGCCGGTCCCTTCATTAATATTAACCATTTTGCCTCTTTCTGCGCCCTGCTGACGCCAGCGGCGATGAGTCTGATCATAAGCCCCCGGATTAAGGGGCGCCGTTCGCAACGCAACAACAACCATGAGACCTCGACACCTGATATCACCCCGGAAAACCCTTCAGCCGAGTCGCAAGCATCACGACGTAAGCCGCGTAATATCGGCAAAAGAATATTCTTCGGCGTGTGTCTGGCTGTCCTGATAACCGCCACCATTCTTTCCTTTTCGCGTGGCGGCATGGTAATGATGCTGATCGGCAGTTGCGTAGCGGGCGTCGTCTGGATGAAAAGTCACCCGGCCGCCGCGACCGGCGGGGTATTACTTGCCATCGCTATACTCATGGCGTTTTTATTCTGGCCGTCCAGCGAGGTGCAACGTGAAATAGCCACTTTAGAGAATATTACCCAAGCCTCGCCTAAAAGAAACCAGTTGCGCCGGGAAGCGATTCGTCAGTGGAAAGAATTTCCGGTCTTCGGCGGCGGGGCTGAATCTTACCGCACGCTCAACGGCATTTACAAGAGCCAGCCTTCGACCAAATCGCCGTTATATGTGGAAAACGAATATGCCCAGTGGCTCGCGGAGCACGGTTGGATGGGGGTTACATTGGGCACCTTCTTCATTTGCAGCCTGGTATGGCTGATGACGGGTCACTTCTATCATAACGCCCGGGAAAAGAAGAAGCTCAGGTTACTGCAGTCACCTCACTCCAACCGTATGCCGTTGCTGAACGACAAAATATCTCGTCGATTGCCGCGGATACCCCCGGCAAATGCGGCAGCGGGGGCCGGGGCATTGGCCGGACTTCTATTCCATATTGCCTGTGACTTTCCGATGCGGGTACCATTGAATGCATTTCTCGGTGCAGCGCTGGCAGGCACTCTGTTGCCGCTACCGTTGCATTCCTCCAGAGAGCGAGGGCGGGCCTGGAAATGGCGCAATGCCGTTTTAACCGCCCTCCTCTTCTCGGCAGTCTTTCTGTGGCCAGCGCGAAAACTGCAACTGGACAACCCGAATTTTCTGCGCCGGGCCGGGATCCCGGTTATCGCCGAGGCCATAGCCAATACTCCAGCCTACTGGGCCCCCTGGGATTTAATGCGGCTGAGGACTACGACATTGGCTTATGAAGCAACGGGCTTAACCAAGACAGACAAGGCCGAAAAAACGGCCAAAATCCGCAACGCAGAAGCCTTACAAGTTGATTTCCATCCCATGAAACTTTATCGTTACGGGGTGGAATGCTTGGAAGTTGCGGCCAAGTTAAACCGCGCTGATTACAGAATGTGGGAGGCGCTGGCACAGACTTATAGACGGTTAGGCGGCTATGCGGATGAGACCGTACGCCAAGCACTCCGGAAAAGTGTTAAGCTGGCCCCTGAAAAAAAGCATCTCTGGCGCCAGTGGAATTCGTTTGAAGAAAAGCGGGGTGAACTCGCCCAATTCAAAGCAATGGCGCGCTTGGCAAAGGACATAGCGCCGCAGGCGATTGCAGTCAGACAATTCAGCCTTCTATATCGAAATGCTCTTTTAGTTAAAAACCCAGAAGTTGCCTTGGAGGCAACCCGGCAAATAACCTCAATGGCCCCGCAGAAGAGTAGGTGGTGGGAGCGCCGGGGCCAGCTTGAAGAGCAACTTGGCCAAACGCAAGCGGCTATCGACTCACTTGTGAAAGCGACTAAGCAAACTCCGCAACGCTGGCAAGTATGGCTTAACCTCGGCAAGTTATATTTACAAGAGAATCGCGAAGAAGCCGCAAACCGGGCACTCACGCAAGCAACCAGAATTCGGCCTGAATTACGAGATAAAGTTGATAAAATATGGGCCCAATTTCAAGTTCAACACTCCCAGGGCTGGTAACCAGCCCCGTCACTAAAAGGTTTTTTTATCTGTGAATACTGCAAACCCAAATGACCGACTTATCCCACTCCGGGCCTGGATTCGCATTGTGGTACTGGGAGTGTTGTTTACAGCTTTTCATGCTTATGTGCTGAAAGTACTCTTGCGGGCGGGACAGAATGATCCCGACTGGTCGCACATTTTCCTTGTCCCCTTCATCGCAAGCTACATCTTTTATCGACGCCTGCCGGTACTTAAACAAATCAAAGCCAGTGGTTCCTGGTTGGGGCTTATTCTCTTTGCCGGCGGCTTGGTTGCTTATACGGGGGGGATGCATCTGAGCAGTACCATGATCATGGGATACTCAATGGTTATGGCGCTTTTCGGCTTGGTATGGTTCTTCATCGGAACGCGGATGATGGCCTGGGTATCAGTGCCAGTGCTTTATCTTTTGTTCGGGATCAAATTTACCTATATTTACACTTATATTTCCATGGCCTTACAACAGATCGCCTCAGATGCCGGGGCTTTTACCATTACTATTGTAGGGCTCCCCCTCGCGATTGAAGCGGATAGCCTCGGTGCCTTGATCAATATTTATCATCAGGGGCAGCTGATAGAACCCGCTCTCAACGTTGAACAAGCCTGCAGCGGCCTGCGGAGCCTCATGGCCATGCTGGCGATCGCGGTGGCGCTGGCTTTCATAGACTGGCGTCCGTGGTATAGTCGGCTGTTGACGATTATAGCCGCGCTTCCGGTGGCGGTAGGGGTAAACGTTTTCCGGATTACTATCACTGGGGTGCTTTACC
>JAWOEV010000068.1:0-10042 GCA_046482565.1 Lentisphaeria bacterium
TCAAGGCTTTCGGTGTAATGTAGACCGTCCGCGAAAAGGTATCAGGCCCATGCTCGTGCCTATTTCGGATGAGATTTTGTCTTTTCGGCGGAATGCGCTAGCCGTAAGCTAACGGTTTCCGCCGAAAAGACGAAAGATCGCCGAAAGAGACACGAGCCCTTCGGGTTGGGGCGGCGGCAGCCCCTCTCGGGATTTTGAGCTGTAACGCATTACCCCTGAGGGTAGTACATTACAACGCAAAAGCCCGAGAGGAACCACCGGCGCTCCCAACATGGACCTGAGACCTTTTCGCGGACGGTCTAATGTAGTACGGATTTTCCAGTCCGTAGAGTAAGGCATATACAGGCTGGAAAGCCCGTAGTACGTAAGACGGACTTTCCAGTCCGTACCAAGTTGAAGTTAGAAACATCTACGGGCTGAAAAGCCCGTAGTACTTAAAACGGAGCCTTCATTCTTGGCGAGTTTGGTGCCTTTGCTATTCATATACATAACCCGCATAATCGCATTTTTTTATGCAATGTTCGGGCTAGAATGAGACTGAGACTTCGCCTTTCATCTTGACTGGTTTGGGTCTGAGCTTGAGGCCGCTGACCGTGTCCCAGTCCCGATCCCAGTCTCGCAACAGCAGGGGCAGGGTGGGGGAACCCCAAGAGTTAAGATCAATTATAAAGAAGCGGCCTTCTGAGCTGATATAAACATCAATTACAGAATTATCGGTGGGCAGGAAGGGTTTGATATCCTGCCCGAATTTCTGTCCCCAGCGCCATAATGTTTTCTCTTGTCCTTCCAGTCGGTGGAAATGCCGTTCCAGATGGTACTGCGACATGGCTTTCAGCTCCCGGTTATAGAAGAACATTCTGAATTCACGGGTGCGGTTCATGCGGCGGTATGGCCGAACCGTTAAGCGGGTGGTAAGTTCCTGCTCAAAAGCAGTGACCACTTTGGGGCTTTCAGCCAGGATCCGCCAGGCGTTGAGGGCATAAGAAGCTTTTCCGGTTTTCCCGAAGTGCTGGCTGTCGGTTGGCGCACAGACATTGGCGCTGACAAAACAAGAGCCGGGCATGTCTTTCATGCAACGCTGCAGGCGCGTGACAGCCGATTTGGCCGGTTCAGTCTCGATTTCTCCCATTGTCAGGGCCTTGCGTTCCAAAGGTGTCAGGGCCACAAACTGTGTGGGGAACGAAAACTGCCCCAGCGACTGATACCAGGATGAAATAGGGATCATATAATTTTTTCTCCTGCACGCATGTTTTTTCCCCGACAGTCAGAATATTTTTTGTTTACTACCATCCTATAACTCGTGGGAATGGGATAATTGTCGCCTGATTTGGGCTTGGTGTCCCGCTTTGCTGGGTGCGAGACCAAGGGTGGTAACGTAATCCCATGGGCTTGCTTGGGTTTTTTGTTTTAAAGTTTACCACTTTGTTCCAGCTTATCCAATTCTACTTCCAGGTTCGGTGTAAAGCAACCGGTGCCGCGTTGTTTCGCAATTTCATTTTTATCCCAGAAGCGCAACTCATCAATTTCTGCGGTGGGGGGATCGAATGGGCCATCGTGGATAATGGCATAAACGCGGACATTTTCTGACTCTATCTCATTTCTTATTTTCAGGTCGAATAAGTACAAAAACGGCAGTTCCCGGGGGGTAATGCCAAGTTCTTCGGCTGCTTCGCGGCGGGCGGCAGTCGCATAATCCTCGCCTGGCACCAGGTGGCCGCCGACCGCTGTGTCCCATTTGCCGGGTTGGATATCTTTTGTCGGCGAGCGTTTCTGCAAAAGAATTCTATTGTCTGTGCCGAAAACCACTACATGGGCCGTACGGTGTATGAGCTGAGGATTGCCGTGGACTTGTTCACGGCTGGCCATGCCGATTATCCGGTTATCCTCATCGACAATTTCGAACCATTCGCGACGTTCGCCGGAAGTTTTTTCCTGCATGCCAGTTTCCTGCGTAAGTTTTATTTTTTTCCAAATAACCTGAGTACACCAGACAATTTAACATCTCCAATCCGAAAGGTGAAACCGAACGAAGTAGCTGTCCAATCGGGATCGCTATCGATATCGAAAACACCACAAGCTCGATTTCGATAGCGATTTCGATCCCGATCCCGACTTTGCCAAGTAAGCGTAGATTTTGGTGGAGGTGACGATTATTCACAACCACTGAATGCCGAATAACTCTCGCAAAGGCGCAAAGATCGCAAAGATGAGATAACATTTCACGAAAGGGCATACTGCCGGCACTCGCAAAAGAAAAGCTGATAAACTAATGTAAGAGCGAATCAGGAGAGACGGTTTTTAAAAGATGCAGATATCCGCAACAGCACAACGCAAACTGAACGATATGATATCTCGACTGCCTTCTCAGGCGGTCGGGTTTTGCATAACCGGCGTGCTGGGAACCTGCCGCGGGAGTACGCCGGTCTTAGAACCCGTAGAGGTAGAGGGTCAGTCGGCGGATATCGTGGAAATAATGTGCGAACCGGTTAGATTGTTTGTGATTCCTGAGTATGCAGAAATTTTGAAATCAGCAGAATTGGATTATGACGCCTCGTTTATGGGGCGGGGGCTAGTCATGACTTGGGAGCATCAGGAAGCGTGCCCTTGTCACTGGCAAATGTAACCGTGACCCCGTGGATTATTAGAGAATTTCATTAGGCACTCGAAGCGAGATTTTGTATGGTCGATCAAAAACAAAACCCGGAAAGCGGCAGGAACCAGGCTTCGGATGGGGCCAGCAAGAGCCGAAGCAAACCCAAAGGCAAAGGGAAGGGTTGGTTTAAACGGCAGAAAATGATGGACAAGGTGCTTCTGGCCTTGTTGCCGGCTTTTATCGGCGGCATTTACTTTTTCGGATGGCGGGTTGCGGTGATGCTTCTCTGGGTGACTTTATGCGGATGTATTACCGAGTATCTCATGGCGCGTCGCCGCGGTGATCCCTTGACCGGTGCCTGTCTGGTTACCTGCGCTCTGTTTGCTTTGTCGCTACCGCCGACCTTGCCATTCTGGATGGCGACGGTGGGGATTGTTGTGGCGTTGACATTCGGCAAAGAATTTTTTGGCGGGTTCGGGCGCAATGTCTTTAACCCTGCCATAGTCGGCCGCGCCTTCATTTATGTCTGTTTTCCCATTGAGATGACCAGTCGCTTCACACCGGCTTGGAAGAGCGGGTGGGGCGGTTTTCTGCATTGGGGGCCGAAGCGGTTTATCGGCGAGACCAATGCGTTAACTGCGGCAACCCCGATGTGGTTTAGGCGCGACTACGGATTTCCGGACTCTTTCAGCTTGCAGGAGCAGATATCGCAGTTGTTTTTCGGTAATCTAGGAAAGGCTATGACGGGGGCGGACGGTTTGCCGCACATATTGGCCGCGGGGTCTGTCGGTGAAGTCTCTGCTCTGTTGCTGATTATCGGCGGCATCTATCTGTTGTGGACCAAGACCGCGAATTGGCGCTTGGTATTGAGTAGCTTTGCCGGGGCGGCGGCTGCCTGTCTGTTATTTCGTTACGGGTTAGGAGCTGAAAAAGTACCGCCGCTACTTTTTACCTTGTTTTCCGGGGCCATGGTCTATGCTTGTTTCTTTATGGTGACTGACCCGGTCAGTGCCCCCCGGGATAAAACCACTCAATATATCTACGGTGCTTTTATCGGCATAATGATTGTCTTTTTCCGCTGGAAGGCAGTGTTTGCCGGCGGAGTTGCTTTTGCCATCCTGCTTGGCAATGCGATTGCCCCGAGTATCGAAATGTATATCAAACAGTACAAGAAAAGCAGAAAGAAAGGTGCAGAGAAGCCCCCGGCATGAAAGAGCGCATCTGGATAATTGCAAGGATGATAATTGTGGCGGCCGTCTTCGGGTCGGTGGTCTCCGGTATCTACCTGGGGTCTCGGGAAACGTTGGAGCGTAACCGCATAATTCGTCTCCAGCGGGCCTATGCCGAAGTTTTCGGCTATGAAAATGTTGACGAGATGACGGACGCGGAAATTACTGAGCTGGTAGATTCCCGCGTTCAACCCGAAGCTAAAATAATCATAGATCCTGAGAGCGCTAAAGAATTTAGCCTTATCAAGGCTTACGAGACAGGTGACTTGCTTGACCTGAAAGGTGTCGGTTTCCGGTTTCGCGGACTGGGGTTCTGGGCTCCCATAGAAGGAATTTTGGCCCTTACTCCAGACCTTCAAAAAACCTTGGATATTGTCATTCTTGAGCAACAGGAAACCCCGGGGCTCGGCGGTCGGATTGAAGAGAAGATATTTACCGCCCCCTTTGAAGCCGGCCTGGATGTGTCCAAGCCGGAAAAGGCTGGCAAATGGTTGGAGATAAGCGCAAGTGCGCCATCTTCCGGAAGCCCTATGCAAGGGCGGCACGTTGATGCTATAACCGGTGCCACGCAGACTTCAATGGCCATGGAACGCATTTTGAACGAGCATTTGGGACAGTTCTACAGAGCGATGAAAAAGGCCAATACCGAAATGGGAAATCAGCCCTTGCCGTGAAATAATCAGGATACACAGATGCCTACGCAATTTACACAAACAGTCGGTGGCCGAGCCCTGATCAAAAATCTGTGGCAGGAAAACCCGGTTTTCGGGCAGTTACTGGGGATTTGCTCGACTTTGGCGGTTACTAACCTGATGAAGAACACGGTACTGATGTGTGCCGGTCTGGTTTTCACCGTTTCGCTTTCGAGTTTTACTGTATCCCTGATTCGGCAGTACATCCCCAAACAGGTCAGGATGATGGTGCAGGTATTGATCATCGCGGCGTACGTCATCATCGTCGATATTACGATACAGGCGTATTTCCCGGATGTGCATCGCTTGATCGGACCTTATGTCGGCCTCATTATCACCAACTGCATTATCATGGGACGATGTGAAGCGTTTGCCACGCAAAACCCGCCGTGGCCGTCGTTCCTGGATGGGGTAGGGGCAGGCTTAGGTTACAGCGCCGTTTTGATCCTCATTGCCTTGGTTCGTGAACCCCTAGGGTTTGGTGAGTTATTCGGTATCCCCTTGCCCGGCTTTAATGTGCAATGGACAATCATGGTGATGCCGCCGGGCGCGTTTTTCATGTTGGCTCTGATCGGCTGGCTCGGAATCGCCACCAGCCGGGCGAAGACGGAGTAAGGACGGAATTATGAACCCTTTTATAAATTTAGCAGCGGCGGCCCAGCCAGCGGCGGATTCAAGTCTGACCGGGCAGCTGTTGGTAATTTTTCTGGCGGCGGCCTTTACCGATAATATTCTGCTGACACGTTTTCTCGGGATGTGTTCTTACCTGGCCATTTCCCGGCACATCAAGACCAGCCTGGGGCTGGGGGTTGCGGTAGTTTTTGTCACTACTTGCACGGCGGGGCTTAACTATCTTATACATACTTACATCACAGCACCCTTCGGCATTGAGTTTCTGGAGTACATCATTTTCATTGTGGTCATTGCGGCTTTTGTACAACTGGTGGAAATGATTATCGAACGGTTTTCGCCTATGCTGTATTGTTCTCTGGGGATATTTCTGCCGCTTATTACCGTGAATTGCGCTATACTCGGGGTTTCACTTTTTATGCTTAACAAGCAAGGGTATGGTTTTTCTCAGTCAATTATATTCGGAGCCGGTAGCGGTCTGGGATGGATGCTGGCCATTGTGATAATGGCGGGAATTCGCGAAAATCTGCGGGAAGACAAGATACCGGAGGGGTTGCGGGGCGCGGGTATTACTCTGGTCATTACCGGCATACTCGCTCTGGCCTTTGTCGGGTTCAGCGGAATGATCAAGTTTTAAGCAATTCAGGCATCAGCAATGAGAATCTGAAATGACCCTTTTCTTTACAGCAGTGGGAATATTGTGCGGAATCTGCGGAGTACTGGCCGCGGCCTTGGTAATAGCCGATCGCTACTTCAATGATTATGGAATCTGCAATATCGATATCAACGAAGGTTCCAAAGTGTTGGAGGTCGATGGCGGGGAGTCGCTGCTTGGTACTCTCGGGGGACAGAAAATTTTTATTCCCTCCGCCTGTGGGGGACGAGGCAGCTGCGGTTTATGTAAGCTAAAAGTGAAAACAGGAGGCGGCCAGGTGCTGCCGACTGAAGAACCGCACTTGAGCAAGGAGGAAATCGCCGACAATGTCCGGTTGTCATGCCAGATGAAAGTCCGCGGGGATATGGAAATCGAAATTCCCGAGGAATTGTTTAATATCCGGGAATATGAGGCGGTGGCTGAAAAAATTACGGATCTGACGCATGATATCAAGCTCCTCCGGATAAAACTGAGTGAACCCGAAGAGATTTCGTTTACACCGGGGCAGTATATTCAGCTGGAATGTCCGCCTTACAAGATGAATCCCGAGGCCGTGTACCGGGCTTATTCAATTGCCTCAGACCCCGTTGACAAAGATCACCTGGATCTGATCATCCGGTTGGTCCCCGAGGGGATATGTACTACCTGGGTGTTTGATTTCCTGGAAGAAGGTGAGTCATTGACATTGAACGGTCCTTACGGAGATTTCTATATCCGGCCCGGTAACAGCGAGATGATCTTTATCGCCGGCGGCAGCGGCATGGCACCTTTCCGCAGTATTCTGGCCGATCTGGAGAGACAGGAATGTAAGCGTCCGATTCGCTACTTTTTCGGGGCTCTGACCGCTAAAGACCTGTTTATGCTCGACGAAATGAAAGGTTACGAAGAGCGCCTGTACGATTTTAAATTCATCCCCGCCTTAAGTGAACCGGTACCTGATGATGAGTGGAACGGTGAAACCGGGCTTATTACCGAAGTGGTTGCCGCCCATTATCCGGATTGTTCCGATAAGCAGGGTTATCTTTGCGGTTCACCCGGTATGATTGATGCCTGCATCAAAGTTCTTGATGCAGGTGGTATGGACAGTGAAAACATTTTCTATGATAAATTCGCGTGAAACTGTCTCCTGAATCCGTGAATTTTTCGTAGTGCTACAGATGTTTCCAAGACACCGTTCCGCTGCGGAACAGAGACCGATCCGGTAGGCCGGCCTCTGCCCCGCAGTTGCGGGGCGGTGTCTCGCAACCATCTGCGCCACCGCTGGATTTTTACGGAGTCAAGTGTATTTCTTAAGTATGGAGGTTTGAGCATGAAACACAATCCCGCCGAAGATGCAATCCGCAAGCGTATGGCACCGGGGGAGTTATCGCTTGACGGTTTTCTGGGGGAAGATAATCGGTCAATTGCTGAAATCGTTGACGCTGATGTTGCGCGTCTCGAAATGCTTGGCGTCAGCCGTGAAAAGGTCGCCGATGTAATCGATGCCATACATCGTGTGGCTGACGAAGGGCTGGAAACTGAGCGCGAAATGTGTGACGGCAAACTTCATGTGCGTATGGAGGAAGGAATGGGAGGTATTCCCTGTCCGTTCGGTTGCGGTTATCAGGGGCACAAGGGGATTATCCACGTAAAAATGCCTGACCGGGAGATTAGCTTAACTCCTTTACACGGCCATTTGATCCGCGAACACGGCTTTTTCCAGGGGCGGGGAAGTGTGTTCCGGCTTGCCCCGGACACGGCGGCTGAGCTCTGCCGCCTTTGCGGAAAATCAGCCGATAATTGATATTTTCAGTTAGGCCGTATATAATAGTTTTAGGGTAGTCAGAAGTTGTTGGTTATGCGACTGAGGGCTTACCTGTCGTACACGTTCAATGAGCCGCTTTTTGGTGCTCGGTTTTTTTGGGGAACAAGGAGGAAGGGGTTGATTATGTATATGGGGAGTAAAGGCATAGATGGTGATCGCGGGTTGAGGATTCTTTTGGTAGACGATAATGAGTCTGACATCAGGCTGATTACGGAATTGCTGCAGGAAGAGTCTGCTTTAAAGCCTGAACTGACGGTCTGTAATACCCTTTCTGAAGCTTCTGAATTTATAACTGATTCCCCCCCGGACGTTGCATTGGTGGATCTTAATCTTGGTGACAGCCGGGGAATGGTAACGTTTGAGGGCCTCCGGAATGCTAATTCTGAAGTTCCGATGATCGTACTGACTACTGTGGCTGACGAGACGCTGGGGCGTCAAGCCGTGCAAAGCGGGGCTCAGGATTACATAGATAAAAATGAAATTGGCGGCGCTCTTTTAGTACGGGCCGTGATTTACGCCATTGAACGCAAGGCCATTGAACAACAACTTAAGCGCTCGAATGCCCGGCTTGAAGAGCGTGTGCGCGAGCGAACCGCTGATTTACATGCCACCATTCGCAAGAATGAACAGGAAATTTTGGAGCGCAGAAAGACAGAGGAAAAACTGGCAGCCGAAAAAGAGCGTCTCCGAGTAATCCTGCGGTCGATTGGCGATGCTGTGATCGCAACTGAACCTGACGGTCGCATTATTTTGTTGAATGAAAAAGCCGAAGAACACCTTGAATTATCGGAAGCGGATACGACAGGGCAGTCATTGCAGCATGTTGTTGAAAACTATGTTCCGGATTCCGCAAAATATTTCGGTGATATTATCGAAAAGGTGGTTCAATCGGGTGCGGCCTATGAATGGCCAAATGATATTTATCTGAAGGACCACAAATCCCACCCCTCTGTGGTAATGCTTTCAGGTGCCCCCGTCCATGGGGTTGATCGGCAAACTCTGGGTGCCGTTATAGTGCTCCGTGATGTAACTATGCAACGGCAGCGGGAAAAGGAGATCCAAAAAGCCGACAAGCTTGATTCCCTTGGCGTTCTCGCCGGTGGTATCAGTCACGATTTTAATAATATACTGACGGTCGTCCGAGGTAATTTATCCTTGATACGGTTGACTGAATCCATGGGCGAAAAAACGGAGGAATACTTGTCCAACGCCGAGGATGCATGTAAGCGGGCATGCATATTGACGCATCAACTTTTGACTTTTGCCAGAGGCGGCAGCCCGGTTAAAAAAACTGCCGCCGTTCAATCCGTGGTGAAGGATGCCGCACAGTTCGCCTCCCGCGGAAGCAACGTCAAATGCATATATAATTTTGGTAAAGACCTTTACCCGGTGTTTGTTGACCCGCAGCAATTCAGGCAGGTAATAAATAATTTAGTATTAAATGCAATTCAGGCTATGTCGGAGGGAGGGACCGTAGAAATCGCAGCCGAAAATGTTGTTTTCCGGGAAGACCGAAAAAACAGTATGTCGTTGCCGGGCGGGAAATATGTTAAGGTGACCGTCAGTGACACCGGTCCCGGCATTCCGCCTCATATTTTACCGCGAATCTATGAACCTTATTTTACGACTAGGGAAAAAGGCAGCGGTCTTGGTCTGGCAAGTGCATATTCAATCATGCGGCGGCATGGAGGTTGCCTGACGGCGCAATCCACAGCGGGAAAAGGTGCGGAATTCTATGTCTGGGTGCCGGCCGCTGTGGAGGAGAAGCAGTTGGCAGAAGAGGCGAGCGATGACCGAACGACCGCTGTCCGTGAAATAAAGGGAGGCCGGATATTGCTTATGGATGATGAAGAACCCATCAGACGACTTGCGGGGCAACTGATGTCGCATCTTGGGTACGACATTGTGACAGTTGCTGACGGTGTTGAGGCAATTGACAGGTACAAGGAGGCTTTGCAGGCGGGAGAAGAGTTTGACCTGGTAATCCTCGATCTCACCGTCCCCGGGGGGATGGGAGGAGAGGATGCTTTTGCCAAGCTGAAAGCTCTGAATCCAAATGTAAAAGCGATAGTGTCAAGCGGGTATTCTGATGAACCGGTGATGTCCGAATTCCGAAAGTACGGTTTTCAGGCCGCACTCCCCAAGCCCTGGAGTCTTGACGAATTTAAAAACACAGTTAGCGCTGTTATAAGCTAGCAAGACGCCATGCGAAAAGGTATCGCGCCCATGCTCGTGCCTATTTCGGATGAGATTTTTGTCTTTTCGGCGGAATGCGCTAGCCCAAGTTTCGCAACTTGGGCTATAAGTCGTTGCGCCGCAACGACCGGATTTCGTGTGGCACTACAAAGCCGACGAAGTTTTCATGGGTACTGACATTTTTGTGCTG
Source organism: Lentisphaeria bacterium (assembly GCA_046482565.1). GTDB lineage: Bacteria > Verrucomicrobiota > Lentisphaeria > Oligosphaerales > MVZH01 > JAWOEV01. The sequence goes on from JAWOEV010000068.1 coordinate 9,990, forward strand.
GGCAGGTTTCGATGATCAACCCCCAGTGATACCACGATGCGCTGCCGTGGCTT
>JAWOEV010000081.1:0-8183 GCA_046482565.1 Lentisphaeria bacterium
GGCCAGGCCGGCCACCTGGCCAGCGCCCACTTCGGGGCCGCCCAGGTCCTCTGGCGGGAGACGGGAACGGGCACCAAGTGGGCCATCGTCCGGCTGGGCCTGGCCGAGCCGGTCGGCCTGTATGGCGTCGCGCCGGTCACCGGCCGTTGCGGCGATCGATAGTTTTGTATGCCCTGCCCCGCTCGGCCGCGGCCACTTGTCGCAGCGGCACATACGGACCCCTGGGGGTTTGAATCATCATGTCCCGAAGGATTTGCTCAGAATCCCGCTGATGTTCCGGCAGTCGTACCACTACTTTTATTTCATCTCGGCCACGCTGTTGCCGCAGGGCTTCGGCCCCATAGAGTGAGTTGCGGACCTGCCGGGCGATATCGCGCGCGGTCAGTCCGAGGCTTTTGCCTTCCGGTTTTACGGTAAAATCGTATTGCGGCTTGCCGGGCTGGAAGCCGTCGTCAACGTCTTTGACTTTAGGATATGTCGAGATAATTCCGGCTAATTCGGCGCTAGCTTGTTCCAGGACTTCCATACTGCGATGACTGAGCTGGATCGTCAACGGCCTGCCGCGGCCGCCGGGGCCACCGATGTCGGCCGCGAACCGCATGTTGTCGATGCCGGGGATTTCATCGACGGCCCGGCGCCAGCGGTTGGTGAATTCCGTGGTGCTGATCCCTATTTTCTCGCGGATATCCGCATCTGCCAAGCTGACTCGTACCCGACCGGTATGGCTACCGTTCAAGCCGATATCCGCATTCATCGACTCGATCAGTTCGGGATGCCCACTCTTTTTCAGCACTTGTTGAGCGCCTTTTTTGATTTTCTGAACGGCGTATTCGGTGCGTTCCACCGGGGCACCGTAGGGCAAAGTCACCGAAGCCTGCGAAAAGTCAGATTCAATGATGGGAAACAGTTCGAACCCCATCCGGCCGCTGCCGGCATAGGCGCCGAACATAATCAGGATACCCACGGCTATAAGCAAAGTCATATATCGATGCGTCAAACAGAACTCCAGGAAAGGCCCGTAGTATTTCCGCACTGAGTTTCTGAAGCCGTGACTGAATTTTTGCTGGCGCTTGTGGATCCAGCCGCTGAACGGGTTTCGCTTCTTTTTCTCTTTCCGATGCCCGAGATGGGCCGGTAAAACAAACAGGCTTTCGATCAGCGAGATGATGAAAGCAAGGCAGACGACAATAGGAATGGTTCGAAAAATATTGCCGGTTACGCCGGGGACAAAGTAGATGGGCATAAACGCCACAATGTTGGTGAGAATACTGAAAGTGACCGGCATGGCGACTTCGCGGGTGCCCTTTATTGCGGCGATCCGAAAGGGCAACCCCTCCTGGCGATGATGATAAATGTTTTCGCCGACCACTATGGCATCATCTACGACAATCCCCAGGGCTATGATGTAGGCGAAAAGGGAGAGCATGTTAATGGTCACGCCGGTGGCCGGCAGCAACAGGAAAGAGCCCATGAACGAAATCGGGATTCCCATCATCACCCAGAACGCCAATCGGCTTTCAAGAAAAATTCCCAGCACCAGGAGGACCAAAACCAGGCCGATTGCCCCATTTTTCAGAAGCAGCTGTACCCGGTCCCGATAATGTTCGGAACGGTCTCGTTCCACTGCCGTCTGTATGCTTTCCGGCAACCTTGAAGTAAACTCCTCCAGTTTGCGGTGCACTGTTTTTGAAACTTGGACCGGTGTTTGCTTCCCTACCCTGAAGACATTTAAGCTTACGGCTGGTAAGCCATTGTACAGCGAGTAGCGGTCGGTTTCTTCGTAAGTGTCCTTGACCTTGGCAATGTCGTCCAGGCGCAGTTCACTGCCGCCAGCAGTGGTGATTATCGGCAGCCGGGCAAACTGACGGCCGTAATCCCGGCGTTCCTGAATCCGAACCAGTACTTCACCGCGCGGCGTATCCACCCCGCCGCTGGGCAAGTCCACAGACGCATTCCTGATACGGCTCGCGACGGCGCCCGGTGAAAGGCCGTAACGCCGCAACTTTTCTTGCGGAATTTCGATACTGATTTCACGCGGCGGCACGCCCTCAAGATCCACTTGCGTTATGTCGGGATCCTGAATCAGTTCATCCCGGAATTGCTCGGCTAACTGGTGCAGATTTCCAATACTGGTCTGGCCATAAAGGACGACACTCAATACCTGGCGCTGCATGGAGGCAGTCCGAATGACCGGCTCCTCAGCATCCTCGGGAAAGGTGGTTATACGATCCACCTCGCTTTTAATATCATCAGCCAGTTGCTGCAGATCCTCGCCACTTATCAATTCCACCGTCACGGTACCGCCGCCTTCTCTGGCAACAGAAGTCACTTCATCCACGCCTTCGAGACCGCGAACCGCTTCTTCGACGGCGGTGATAACTCCTTCCTCGACCTCCTCTGGGCTGGCACCCGGGTATGGCACCGAGATCGTTACCGCATCAATGTCAAAATCGGGAAACACTTCCTGCTTGATCTGGAACAAAGCCAGAAAGCCCCCGACCAAGCACAGGAGCATGATAAGGTTGGCGGCCACGGAATTCCCCGCCATATAGGCTATCGGACCGCGGTCTTTCGCATTAACTGAATGTTCTTTGTCGCTCATGGCCTATTTCTGTCCGGGCTGTTTTTTGGCCGGCGCACGCGGCTTTTCACTTTCGGTTCTCAGAGCCATTCCCTCCACGGGCGCTCCCAGGTCACTGGTAATCAGTAAATCACCTGGCTTGACGTTTTCCATTGCATAAACTGTGTCTGCCGTACTCCAAACCCTGGTCACTTCCCGAATATCCAGTTTTTTACGGTTATCCATGATCCAGATTTGATTGCCGTCATGGAGGGCATCGCGGGGGATGGCAAAAGTATCCGGCAAACGGCGGCCACGGATTTTTACGGTAACGTATGAGTCAAGTATCAACGGGTGCCGGATATCAGGTTTATCGGTGAGTTGCAACGGGTCGGTTACGGAGATGAGAAGGCGGGCCATACGCCCCTCAGGCTCCAGATCGGCCAGCAACCGTTTCACAATCCCTTCACGAAAGGCCTCCTGCCCCCATGCAGTTTCATAAAAAACTTTAACCGAGGCCTCTTGCGTGCTGTTAAAACCGGGGATATCGAGCCATTTCAATTCATCCGTCGGAACGGTTGCCTCTATCCAATACTCATCAGTGCCTACCAGAGTTGCCAGCGCTGTACCATCGCGAACCTCGGAGCCGAGATCAACCTTGGTCTGGCGCACCATGGCGTTGAAGGGGGCTGTAACGCGAGTCCGGCGCAGATCAAGCTCAGCCTTGTCGACCCTCGCGCGAGCATTATCTACGGCCGCCTCTGCACTCTTGAGTTGCGGTTTTCGCAGGACTAATCCCCGGTCCTGATCTTGAACTTCAATATCCAGCAGTGAAAACTCGCTTTTCGCTATCTCCTGCCGTCCCATTTCCAGATCAAGATTGCTCAACGCTCGAGCCAGCTCACTCTGCCTTTGGCGCAAAACCAGTTGATAGTCTTCTTCATCAATTTTTAAAATCCGTTCTCCCTTTCGGAAACGCCCGCCGGGGGCAAAGGCCGGGCTGACTTCCACAATTCGGCCGGCAACCCGGGCGGCCAAGTCAATTTCCAAGGCCGGGACAACCGTTCCCATGGCCTCGACAATGACCTGATGTCGGCGCGGCGTGATTTTTTTGACCGTCACCAGGCTGGCGCGAACCGGGGGCTTGCGACGCTCGGCCTTCGGACGGTTCCTGAGCCAGAAAACCGCGACACCAATGCAAGCCGCCAGAAATATCAAGGCCAACAAGCCCAGCAGCAGACCGCCGAACCCGTGCGCCCCCCCCTGGTTTTTGCCGGAGGCCTCGGCCTCTGCACCGCTTTCCGCCACTGGTTTATCTATGATGTTTTTATCCACATCGTTCATTCGGCCATTCTCCCGTTTGATTTTAGAACAGGTTTTTGCAGCTGCCAACTTCCCGCAAGAGCCCGATACAGGCTGACGCGCTCGAGAAGCAAATCGCGACGGACCTGTAAAACAATGCGTTCAAGTCGCTGGTACTCCAGTAACGTATTAAGATATCGGGTAAAGCTCATCGCACCTTTAATATAATTTTCGCGGGTTTGCGTAGCCGATTCGGAGGCCAGTTGGAGTTGCTGTTGCAGGCTTCTGAAATAATCCCGTTGCTTTTTCTCGCGCACCAGAGCATCCTCAACCTCCCGTATTGCCTCCAGCACTACCTGCCCGTAATTATTCAAGGCCTGGTCAAGCACAGCCTTGCTACGGCGCACCTCGGCTTGGCGTCGACCGCCGTCCATAAGCGGGGCGGCAATATTTGCCGCAAGCCCGGCAAGCCAGTTGTCGAACAGATCCCGGAGGTCTTCAGCGGAAGTATTCAGATTCGCCGTCAGCTTCAACCGCGGAAAACGATCACTTATTGCGGCTGCTACACGCCGGTCCGCAGCCAAAACATTATTCATGGATCTACGAACATCTGGACGCCGTTGCACCAGTGCCGCCGGCACCCCGGTTTGCGGAAAAGGTGGCATTTCCGGCAAAGCGACCTCATCTGTTTCAACCAACTTCATTCCCGCCGCCGGTGCCTGTCCGGTTAACACGGCCAGTTGATTGCGCAGTGTCTGTACCGTAGCTTTAACCAAATGTTTTTCTCCGCGCCGCTGCTCCACCAGCTGACGTTGTTGAAGGACGTCGCTGGCGGCGGCTCTGCCCTGCCGGAACTGTTCGGTAATTACCTCGAGGTATTTCTTGTTTGTGGCAATCTGCCGATCCAGCAAACCCAATTGCTGCTCCCGTTCGAGCAGGCGTATTCCCGTCGTGACGACCGAAGCACTCAAACTCACGGTCGCCGCGCGTAGATCTTCCCGAGCCGCATCTGCATCAAACTCTGCTGCTTCGACCGATGCTTTGATTCGTCCCCATAAGTCGACTTCATACCCCGCGGCCAAACCCACCTCCCATTCTTTCCCATAGGTCCGCCCCGATCTTTCATTGCGGGTGACGGTGCGCTCAAAGCTGGCAGTACTATCAAGTGATATTTTTTTGTCACTGCCCGCTTTCGCTGCCACTGCCGCAGCCTGATCCAGCCGGCTCCAAGCACTTTTCAGGCTGAAATTATTTGCTAAAGTCTGCTCCACCAGATTATTCAGTTCTTTGCTGCCGAAGACCTCCCACCATTGCTCCGGCACTGCTTCAGAACCGCTGTCGGAAAAATTGCCGGGCAACTCCACCGGCGGTTCGGTTCGCCCATCGTGAAGCACCGTACATGACATCCCGGCAACCCCGACAATCAACAGCAGTGAAAGTGACGGATACTTTTTATGTAAAGTACGACAGCCGCCCGCCATACAATTTTTGATGGTCTTAATCATATGTTCTGATTTTTCATACAATTTCCAGGCTAACCTTTAAGTTGCTTTCTTGCTGGGATTCATTATCATCCAAATCGAAATCGATTCCCGCAGATCCGCAGATTGCGGATTCTTCCTTCACGCCAAAGCCCAGTATCATCTCATTTTCCTCCGATTTCGATAGCGATCCCGATTTCGATTTCGATTATCCGAACCAATAGCGCTTTCATAACGTCCATAAGATACTGCCATTTGTCAAGGAACAAACGCATAATCACTCCCAAAAAAAATCATTCCCATTTATTTTCATGCAGAATGGCTGTATGTTTTTATTTTAGAATACAGGTAAGAAAAAAGGAGACAACCGGCATGGATTTTTTTAAGTACCACGCCCTCGGCAACGATTATATCGTGATACCGCCGACTGAAGCCAACTCGACTCTGAGCCCGGAACTCATCATGCGGCTTTGTCACCGGCATTACGGATTGGGCTCGGACGGCATACTTTTCGGCCCTTTATTGCCTAATACAGAATCCTGCCGGGAGCTTGAGCAAAGGGCCATAGGCAGCGGACGTTGCAGTGAAAATTCCCTTGATTACCAATACGGCTTACAGATATTCAATCCGGACGGCAGTGAAGCTGAGAAGAGTGGCAACGGCTTACGTATATTCTGCCGCTATCTCTATGACAACGGTTTGGTGCAGGCAGATTCGTTCCACCTTCTTACTCTCGGGGGGCCGGTTTCATGTGAAGTTCTGGACAACGGAAGTTCCGTACGGGTCGAAATGGGTAAAGTTGATTTTCGCGCTGACCGTGTACCGGTAACCGGATACACCGGGGAGGTTTTGAATTGCCCCATTCAAGTGGGTGAAGAGGGCTACAATTTTAATGCCGCAACAATCGGCAACCCCCACTGCATTATTGTCTGCGACGAGATAAGCCAGGACCTGGTGAACCGGATAGGTCCTCCCCTCGAGCGCCATTCCGCCTTTCCAAATCGTACGAATGTGCAGGTTATGCAGATTAAGGATCGGCATAATTTACAAATCGAAATTTGGGAGCGCGGTGCCGGTTATACGCTCGCTTCAGGAAGCAGTGCCAGCGCCTGCGCCGCCGCGGCGCGCAGGTTGGGGCTTTGTGACGAGCATGTCACGGTTCACATGCCGGGGGGGGATCTGGCCATTGATATAGAGGCCGACTTCAGCATTCGGATGGAGGGCAAGGTCACCGGCGTGGCCAAGGGCGAATTTTTGCCGGATGTCATGCAGATTCAGTAAATCCTGAATCCGGGAAAATTTTATTTGACGATCCTGACCCGTTCCCGATCGAGACAGCGATCCATGGTCAACAACGCATAGGCAGTAACCAGTTCCGGATGATTCTCCCACCATGCCGGATCTGCATTCCGCCAGCTACCATTGCCTTTTTGGCGTTTAAGCAGCTGTAGAACAACTTCACGGCGCCAGAAATGTTCTTCCCCCCCGGTGTCAGATAACTTTTCTATCCCCAGCGGATCCAAGGTTTTTGCCAGCACAAAGAGATACGTATAAAAGCCTTTTTTGCCAAGCCCGGGATTTTCGGAAACCGTGTAAGACCGTTGCAGGCACTGAACCGCACTCTTAACAAGTGGATTTGTGGGCTGACATCCGGCGTATATTAAGCTCTTAAGACCGACGGCCGTCAGGAATGCTGCGCTGCGCGGGGTCCCAGGCGCTCGTTCAAGCATGACTCCCCCCCCCTCGCCCGGAAAATCATGAAAACAGCCGGTGCCTCCGGCACAAGCATTTACCTCCGAAGGTTCCAACATTCTTTGGCAGCGCATAATAAATTCAAGGGCATCCCGATAGATCTTCAGTGAACGGCGTGAATTATCGTCTAAATGATCCGTCAAATAAAGCGCTTCCAAAACCCACTGGCTGATGGTCAGTGAAGGCAGCCGGTTTTTGTCATGAACAAACCCGCCATAAGCTGTATTGCTGCGCGGTATTTGACGACGCTGGCAACTAATCAGATACTCCCGAGCGGCTTTTATAATCGGAAGATCCTGCGGACGCCCCGACCGCACCAGGGCCAGCATGCTCAAAGCCGTGGAATAGAGCGGATATTGGCGTGACTGGCGATTCCAGATGGCACCGTCTTCGTGGGCCTGCGCGGATATGTAGTCCAAAGCACTGTTCAAGTTAGCAGGCCGTAAATCCGTTTCTCCGGACTTAGTCAACGCCAGAGCCGCCAACGACGTAATAACCGGATGCTCAGTCCACGACCCGTTTGCCAGTTGCGCTTCTTCAAGAAAGCGCGCTCCCCGCCGGATTGCCGCCTTCGCTTCGAGGCGAACCGAAAGATCTATTTCCCGAGCTTCGGCAACCCGAGTAGCGCCAAAGATAAGGAGGGCAAACAACAAAGTTGTTACAACTGTATTAATACGCATCTTTTTTCCTGTACTCCAAAACCCCTCCCAGCTAGACCGGCCGCGAAAAGGTATCAGGCCCATGCTTGTGCCTATTTCGGATGAGATTTTGTCTTTTCGGCGGAATGCGCTAGCCGTAAGCTAACGGTTTCCGCCGAAAAGACGAAAGATCGCCGAAAGAGACACGAGCCCTTCGGGTTGGGGCGGCGGCAGCCCCTCTCGGGCTTTTGCGCTGTAAAGCATTACCCCGGAGGGTAGTGCATTACAGCGCAAAATCCCCAGCGGACCCACCGGCGCTCCCAACATGGACCTGAGACCTTTTCGCGGACGGTCTAGTTACACCAAAAACTTTCGACAGAGTCGAAATACTAGCTGAGGACTCCGAGGAAGCCGACGAAGACCATGACGAACAGAGCAACGGTTTCGATA
>JAWOEV010000182.1:0-5934 GCA_046482565.1 Lentisphaeria bacterium
GGTATACTGAAGGATGAATACGATCTTGACTGCACATTCAGGAACAAAAAACAGGCCGAACACGCCTTCCGGCAGGCCGTTCATCTGTACAACTACCGACGTCCGCATCTGACGCTCGATTATGACTTCCCGAGAACGATTCACGAGAAGGCGGCATAAACTGGCGGCGCTCGCCCCCGGGGGCGCCCCTCTGGGGAACAAAAACACAACAAAACAACGGTGAAAGCAACCGGAAACAGTAACTCAAGGTGTCAAATTTAAATCAGGACTTGACACGAGCCAGGTCATTTTACAGAAAACCGTGAAGAACCCTTTTTATTCGCTTTGGTCCCTCGGTTCCCGAAAAAGTTCGAACTGGTCATTAAGCAGGGTCCTTTGACAATTAGCCCGAACATTGCATGAAAAATGAGAACATGCGGGATATGTATATGAATACCAAAGACTTATACTGCTTATTAGAAAATTACACTTTGTAACCCGGTGCATAATCTCATTTTTCACCCGGAGGGCGAAGCAACAGCATCACATCTTTGATTTTTCCGGCTTGAAGCGGTGGTTACCACAGCAACAAGCCGGAGAAAAAAACAAATCTGCAATAATGTTGCTTCGTGTGCAAAAACCGGGCTAAGCATAAATAAGGCGAAAATCACCCCATTTTTTCGAGTTATGGGATGACAGTATTTTGCTGTTATTTATGAGAGAACTCGACCAAGTCCGCGACAACGTTTTACTCAAATCCCCCCCCCCCTTTCGCGTGGCGTCTAATTACCCCTGAGAGCGGTATTTTTCGAGGAGAGCGGGAACTTGGTCCGGGGTGACGTGGCCATGGACGTTATCATTGACCATGACTACCGGTGCCAAGCCACAGGTTCCCAAGCAGCGAGATTCGAAGAGAGAAAACGTGCCGTCGCCGGTGGTTTCACCAAATTCAATGCCCAGTTCTTCCTGGAAGCGTTGCGTGACGCGTTCAGCGCCGCGTACGTAGCACGCGGTGCCCATACAAATGCTGATGGCGTATTTGCCTACAGGCTGCAGGCGGAAAAAGTGGTAGAAAGTTGCTACCCCGGAAACTTTAGCGGCGGGTACCTGCAACAGTTGCGCCACAGCATCCAGGCGTTCTTCCGCCAGATAGCCGAATTCTCCCTGAACTTTGTGCAGGACAGAGATGAGCCGACTTTCAGAATGCGCATCGTTACGACACTCATCAATGAGCTGGACAATCTCGGGGGTCAGGGTTTCTTCAGCCCGAGTTTTAACTTGTTGCCAATTGTCTTTAGTAGTGTTTTCGTCGTGCTTGGTCATCGTATTCCTCGCGGCTCTTTATGTGAGTATGTTGTATGCAGGAGGCCGTGGGCTTTTTCGCTACCCGGCTCTCCTAAATATTTTTCGTACAGTTCTTTGATCGCCGGATTTTCGTGGGAGCGCCGGACTTTGTTATGTGAATCAATACTGTAGAGGGCCTGTGCCCGTTTTCGCAGAAGTTCCGGGTCCAGAACTTTTTCTCCTATCGGCGGGTAGGGTTGGCCACCGCCGCCGATACAGCCACCGGGGCAAGCCATGACTTCGATAATGTGGAACTCTTTTTCGCCGGAAACCACGCGGTCGAGGACATCTTTGGCATTCGCCAAGCCGTTGGCAACGGCAATGTTCAGTTTTTTGCCGCCAAGTTCAATGGTTGCCTCACGCAATCCTTCGACAGCCCGTACTTCTTCGAATTCCAGTTTATTTGCACTGTGCCCGGTTACCCATTCACTAGCGGTACGTAAGGTTGCCTCCATGACCCCGCCGGTGGTTCCGAAGATATCACCGGCACCGGAGGATAGACCCAGGGGGGTGTCAAAGGAGCCGTTTTCAAGCGTGAGATAGTCAATGCCGTAAGACTTGATCATCCAGATCAATTCCCGGGTGGTCAGTACGACATCGGTGTATGGTATGCCGTTTTTTGTATAATGTTCGGGACGTTTTATTTCATATTTTTTGGCGACGCACGGCATAACCGCGACGGAAGTGATTTTATCCGGCGGTACGTTATGCTTTTCCGCATAGTATGTTTTGAAAAGCACGGAAAGCATAGACATTGGGGACCGGCAGGATGAGGCATGGGGAATCAGTTCAGGGTAAAATTTTTCCATGAAGTTGACCCAACCCGGCGAGCAGGAAGTGATCATCGGCAGTGGCCCGTTTTCCAGTCTTCCCAGGAATTCATTGGCTTCCTCGACGATTGTTAAGTCGGCACCGAAATTGGTATTGAATACCTTGTCGAACCCTAGGCGCTGCAGAGCAGTGACCATGCGGCCGGTTTCCGGTGTGCCGGGTTCCAGGCCGAATCCCTCGCCGATAGCCGCGCGTATAGATGGTGCTGTTTGAACTAATACGTGTTGTTCCGGGTCCGCCAGGGCATCCCAGACAATATCGGTGTTGTGTTTTTCCAGAAAAGCGGCCGTCGGGCAGGCGTTGATACATTGACCGCATTGTATACAGGCTGAATCATCCATATTGACGCCGTGGGCGGGAGTAACGACGGTGTCGAACCCGCGGTTTTGCTGGCTCAGGTTATGAACCCCCTGGACTTCAGCGCAGACCCGGACGCAGCGTCCGCAGAGCACGCATTTTTCAGAGTCGCGGATTACCGAAGCACCGCTATTTTCCAGATCGAAACGCTTGCGTTCTCCCTCGAAATGTCGCGAGCGTATCCCCAGGGAATAGGCCAGATTTTGCAGTTCGCAACGACCGTCGCGTTCGCAAGTCTGGCAGTCTTGCGGATGATTATCCAGAAGTAACTCGACAATATCGCGCCGGGCTCGGCGGATTTCCGGGGAATTGGTCTGTATTTCCATGCCTTCCCATACTTGTACAGAGCAGGACGCCATGTAAAAGTTTACATCTTTGACATTGACAATGCACACACGGCATGATCCCTGGAGGCTGAGATCGGGGTGGTAGCAGAGGCGCGGTATATGGACACCGATGGTTTCCGCGCCTTCCATAATAGTGGTGCCTTCAGGGACACTGAGCTTTTGGCCGTCAATGGTTATATTTAGTGTGCTCTTTAATTGCTTCATTATCGCATCCGTTTGTTTGCGGTTACTGACTGGGATATTAATGGTTTTGATTCAGTAGCTTTCGTTGCTCATTGCCGCAAGACGGCGTCGAATTTACAAACTTCATAGCACCGGCCGCACTTTATACAACGAGACTGGTCAATCACATGGACTTTTTTCGGTTCCCCGTCGATGCAGGTAACGGGGCAGTTGCGAGCGCACGCTGTGCAGCCGACACATTTTTCCGGGTCAATCTCGTATTTGACCAGTGCGGTACAGTGGCGGGCCGGGCAGTGTTTTTCATTTACATGGGCATCATATTCAGCCCGGAAATGGCGGAGGGTGCTGAGTACTGGATTGGGTGCGGCCCGCCCCAGACCGCATAGGGAAGATTTGCGGATCAGCTCAGCCAGGCGTTCCAAATTGTCAATGTCCTCGGGGGTGCCTTTGCCGCCGGTGATGCGTTCGAGAATTTCAAGCATGCGCTTTGTTCCTTCACGGCAAGGTGTACACTTACCGCAGGATTCAGCTTGCGAAAAGGTTACGAAAAACTTGGCTATATCGACCATGCAGTCGTCTTCATCCATAACGATCATTCCGCCGGAGCCCATCATAGAGCCGGCTTCCGCAAGAGTGTCAAAATCCACAGGGGTATCCAGCCATTTAGCCGGTATACAGCCGCCTGCTGGGCCACCGGTTTGTATTGCTTTGATTTCTTTGCCGCCCGCAACGCCACCGCCGATATCAAAGACTATTTGCCTCAGAGTGGTACCAATAGGTACTTCCACCAGGCCGGTATGTTCGACTTTACCAGCCAGAGCAAAAACCTTGGTGCCGCCACTGGATTTAGAGCCTATCTGACTGAACCAGGAAGCTCCGTAGTCAATGACCATTGGGACATTCGCCCAAGTCTCAACATTATTGATGACAGTGGGTTTACCCCAGAGTCCTTTTTCCGCGGGGTAGGGAGGCCGTATGCGGGGTTGACCGCGCGCCCCTTCTATTGAACGGATCAGCGCCGTTTCTTCACCGCAGACAAAAGCTCCCGCCCCCAACCTTATGTCAAGCTCAAACGAAAAATCCGAACCGAGGATGTTGTTGCCGAGAAGTCCGTGTTCGCGCGCCTGCTCCAACGCAGTTTCAATGCGCCTTATAGCTAGGGGGTATTCTGCCCTGACATAAAAGAAGCCGCGATTTGCCCCTATCGCAAAGGCGCCGATGATCATGCCTTCGATAACGGAAAGGGGATCCCCCTCCAGCATGCTTCTGTCCATGAATGCCCCGGGGTCGCCTTCGTCAGCATTACAAATTACATAACGCTCTTTTTCCTCTTGCTGAGCTGCGTTTTTCCATTTGATGCCGGTGGGGAAACCGCCGCCTCCTCTGCCGCGCAAATTGGCTTTGGTGATTTCGTCAATTACGGCATTTGGAGCATTCTTATCCAGCACGTTTGCCACAGCGCGAAAACCGTCAAAAGAAATATATTCGTATATCTCTTCAGGGTTGATAATGCCGCTGTTGCGAAGAGCTATACGGCTTTGGCGACTGAAAAAAGCGACATCGCCGTATAACTCGAGGAAACGCTGGCCTATCGGCTCGTCGGTGACCTGTAAATCCTCGACGATACGATCTTCCATAATATGTTCCCGGACAATACGGTCGAGGTCCTTTTCGTTGGTAACGCGGTAGAGGATTTTGCCGGGGCGGAGCAGTACGTAAGAAGCTTCTGACTTTTCTTTACCTGTGCGGCAGAGGCCGAAGCAATTAGCCCGGTAAACTTTGGCCCGGGATTCATTGACGCCGGCTTTTTTCAGTGCGTCTTTAAGCCGTTTGCGGGTTTTACGCCCCCGCTCGCAGTCCGGTGCCTCACAGATGAACAGTTCATATTTGGCGGTACCCGCTTCAGCTTCGTCCAGAATGAAATCCCGTACCGGTTCTTCTTTCATTACGTGAGAGGTGAAAATCCGATGGACACGCTCGGAGTCAACGTGCTGATATTTGACGGGCTTTTCACCGGGAAAAATAACGTTGACAATTGGTTCCCGGCTGCAGCGGCCGGTACAGCCAGTCTGCCGCAACACAATATCCGAGCGCCCCGAGGCTTCAATATGTTTACGAAACTCCTCCATCACGGTCTGGGCACCAGCCGCGATTTCACAGGTGGCGGCCCCAACTTGGATTTTGATTTTTTCAGCTTCCCGGCGCTCGGCAAGCTCATTGCGAGCCTGTTGGAGCAGGGCTTCATAGTTTTTATGAACTTTTGACGGCATCAGTATCTCCATTTCACGCGAAATAGCGTTTTTATGGCTCTTCACGGTTTTCTGTAAAACGACATAAAAAAAGATTTGAAAAGCTGGTGACATAAGACACACTTCTTTGGGTGTTATACCAAAAGCAACCAAAGGAGATATGCCCATGTCAACTAGCTTGCTAGACGCCATGCGAAAAGGTCTCGCACCCATGCCCGTGCTTATTTCGGATGAGATTTTGTCTTTTCGGCGGAATGCGCTAGCCGTAAGCTAACGGTTTCCGCCGAAAAGACGAAAGATCGCCGAAAGAAGCACGGGCCCTTCGGGTTGAGGCGGCGGCACCCCTTCTCGGGTTTTCGAGTTGTAACGCATTACCGCTTAGGGTAGTGCATGACAACACGAAAATCCCGAGAAGAGCCACCGGCGCTCCTCAATCCGCCTCAGGCGGAGCGCGAGACCTTTTCGCATGGCGTCTATCCAGAGATCGCAACTAAATCTTCGAACATAGGCCAAGTTTGCCGCACCTTTCTTCAAAGCACCGCCCCGCGACGACAGGGTAGAAGCCAACCTTATGGATCGGCAGTGATGCGCCTCATCAGGCGAAAAATGGCAAATCCCCGACCACCCCCTCCGTGAAAAGGATG
>JAWOEV010000042.1:0-4797 GCA_046482565.1 Lentisphaeria bacterium
CCCGGATGAAACAGTTATTTACGGCATTGAGCCCGAAATCGTCGCCCCGGGCGAGGAATTATCGGAAACTTTAGCAACAAGCTTTGAGAGCTACATAGCAAAAATACACGAAGAAATTGACACTAGACCTTTCTAGACAAGGTCGAGTGTGTATAAAAAATGAGCTGAAGATGCACGAATTTTCGCTGGCAGAAGGTTTGATTAAGGCCGTTGAAGAAGAATTGGTAAAAAATCATTGTCCCGGCTCTGGCCTGACGAAAGTTTGCGTATTGGTCGGCGAAATGCGGCAGGTGGTACCGGAGACTTTAAAGTTTGCGTATAAAACTCTGGCCTCTGAAACAGCCGCCGCAAATTCGACACTCGAATTAAAATTTCAGCCCGTCGAAGCCGTCTGCCGGCAATGCGCCTGGCAGGGACAGATCGAGGATAAGTTATTCTGCTGCAGAAAATGCGAATCCGCGGATCTGGAAATCACCGCTGGCAAAGAACTGGCGCTTATAAGCATGGAATTTGAGGATAAGACAAATGAATAATCGGCAAATCAACGTTTACCGCGATTTAATGGGCGAGAATGAGAAATGGGCGGCGGAAACCCGGCGGGTTCTGGCCGACAACAATCTTATTATGTTAAATCTGATCGGCTCCCCCGGTTGTGGCAAAACCACCATTCTGGAAAATATGGTTGCGTCACTGGGAGATCGTTTTCGGTTCGCCGTACTCGAAGGTGATGTCGAAACCACTAATGACGCTGAAAGACTTGCCGCGCTTGACGTTCCGGTAAGCCAGCTGATAACCAGCGGGGCCTGTCACCTAGAAGCAAAATTAGTTCATACCGCCCTGAATGACCTGCCCTTGGAAGCTCTGGATATAATCTTCGTGGAAAATGTCGGCAATCTGGTGTGCCCGGCCGAGTTTGATGTCGGTGAACACGCCAAAATCGCCGTACTGAGTATAACCGAAGGCGAAGATAAACCGATCAAATACCCTTTGCTTTTCCGCGAGGCTAAAGCAGCCATTCTATCCAAGACCGACCTTTTGCCGCACCTGCCGTTTGATATAGATAAGTGTCGTGATTATATCCGCCGGGTCAATGGCAACATTCCGTTGTTTGAGTTGTCTGCCACTAAAGGTATAGGGTTGGATGAATGGATAGACTGGGTTGCCGAAAGCGCTGGAGAACCTTCGCACCAAACAACGTAACCGGTATAAGCAGCTTTAAACAAGGCACGCCTGAAATGCCGACCAGCAACATCAAAACCAAGCTTGTCCGCCTTCGCATAAACGTGCGCGGTCGCGTTCAGGGGGTTGGCTTCCGGCCGACAGTTTACCGTTATGCTCGCAGTCTCGGCTTAACCGGCTCAGTCCGCAATGACAGTACAGGGGTTATAATCGCCGTGCAGGGGGAAAGCGGGCATATAGACGAATTCGTCTCCCGATTACGCGACTGCCCGCCCCCGCAGGCCCGCATTGATGAGCTGGATATTCAACCGGCACCCGTCACCGACGATTCAGCCTTTGAAATCACCGCCAGTACCCGGAGCGGACAGCTCGATGCCGGGATGCCCCCCGACCTAGCCGTCTGCGAAGATTGTGTAAACGAACTGTTTGATGCGCACGACCGGCGGCACAACTACCCCTTCCTGAACTGTACCACCTGCGGTCCGCGCTTCAGCATCATCAAGGCTTTGCCGTATGATCGGGACAAAACTTCTATGGCTGCGTTTGCGATGTGTCCGGAATGTCAGTCCGAATATGACCATCCCGCTAACCGCCGCTTTGACGCCCAACCTAATGCCTGCGATGCATGCGGTCCGCGGCTGGAGCTCCTGAGCAGCAGTGACGTTGCAATAGCCGGTGATCCCATACAGCAAAGTGCCGTTCTGCTGGAACAAGGCAATACTCTGGCGGTAAAAGGCCTGGGCGGTTACCACTTGGCTTGCCCGGCGACCAACGATGAGGCCGTCGCAAAACTGCGCAAACGCAAAAACCGGCCGAGCAAAGCCCTAGCGGTTATGTTCCGGTCAACAGCTGAAGTCCGGAAATTTTGTGAGCTTTCGGAAAGCGAAGAAGCGGAGCTGTCATCACCGGCCGCGCCAATTGTCGCAATCAAACAAAACCCCCGGAACTTGCTGTCACAATATATCTCCCCGGATACGAACGACGTCGGAGCTTTTTTACCATATACCCCTTTACACCACCTTCTGCTGGCGCAGGTTTCACCTCTGGTTATGACCAGCGCCAACCGGCGGGATGAACCACTGGCGACCACACGCGGAGAATTGCGTAAAATTCTCGGTTCCGTTGCCGACTATGTCCTGGATCATAATCGCGAAATAGTCCGACGTTGCGATGACTCGGTGCTGAAGATGAATCGCGGGCGCCGTTTACTTATTCGACGGTCGCGTGGTTTCGTTCCGAATCCGGTCCCCCTGCCCTTCGCGGGCCCGGCTGTACTCGCCTGCGGAGCAGACATGAAAAACACATTTTGCATCACCTCCGGCACCAAGGCTTACCTCTCACAACACATCGGCGACCTTGAAGAGTATTCCGCCGACCGCTTTTACCGGGAAACTATAGCCGACCTTCTCAAACTGCTGCAGATTGATCCGCCCCTAGTCGCCCACGATATGCATGCGGATTATCAATCAACCGCCTATGCCCGCACCCTGCATGACAAAGGCAAAAAGACTCTGGCAGTCCAGCATCATCATGCTCATATCGCCGCATGTATGCTCGACAACTCGCATACGGAAAAGGTGATAGGCGTGGCTCTGGACGGTACGGGATACGGTCCCGACAAAACCGTTTGGGGCGGCGAGTTCCTGGTGGCCGATCTCGAAAATTACGAACGCCTCGGGCACTTCAAACAGTACCCTATGCCCGGAGGAGAGAGTGCTGCCCGCAACCCCTCCCGGATGGCCCTGGGGGTATTGGCCGAGGAAGGGATCACTGTCAATGGCACAGAACCCCCGCCCGGCTTGGAACCCATTCCCCTCGAAGAGCGCCAACTTCTCAGCCAAGCGGTCAAGCGCCAGGTCAATACCCCCTTGACCTCAAGCGCCGGCCGGCTCTTCGATACAGTTGCCGCAATGCTGGGATTATGCAGGCAAGCTGACTATGAGGGGCAGGCACCGATGCGGTTGCAGGCCGTCGCCGAGGCAAATAACGGTTGCGGATACGGCTATGATATTGATCAGAACGGGATTGTCTCGTTTTCGCGAACCATACGGGCTGTCTTGGAGGATATTAAACACGGGGTTGCCGAAGCGCGGATTGCCGGCATGTTCCACCGCACCGTGGCTGCAGCTGTAACTGAAATGTGCGCCCGCGTCAGAGAACAGCGCAACCTTAACACAGTAGCCCTCTCAGGCGGCGTATTCCAGAATGAACTATTGCTGAACCTGCTTTCTGACGGCTTGGAAGCCCGTGGCTTCGAAGTCTTGCAACATAGAAATGTTCCGCCTAACGATGCCGGCATTGCGCTTGGACAGGCCGGTATCGCCATGAAACAAGCCGAGGATTTTTAATATGTGTTTAGCAGTACCGGCTAAAATAATTGAATTGGACGGCGTTGACGCCGTTGTCGATATGAACGACGTCCGACGTGAAGCCAATGTCGCGTTCATAGAAGATCCCGAAATCGGCGATTACATACTGATGCACGCCGGCTTCGGCATCCGTAAATGGACAGAGGAAGGCGTCCGCGAATATGAAGAAATAATCCGGGAAAAGGTCACCTCTTAACACCAATTCATGCATCTGAAACGGGCCGCCGGGCATACAGAATACCGGTGTCAAATGCAAAGTTGTAAGTTATACAATGCCGACAAGCCGCAAATGAGTTATGCCGAATACCATACAAAATGAAATTAAGATAATCCAAAGCCTGGCGGAAGCGTTGCCGCGACCTGTCCAGTTCATGGAGGTATGCGGCACCCATACAATGGCGGTATTCCGCTCCGGCCTGCATTCTCTGCTGCCGGAAAAAGTCAAACTCCTCTCCGGCCCGGGCTGCCCGGTATGCGTGACCGCCAATCACTATATCGACAAAGCAATTGCTCTCGCCCGCAAGCCCGGCGTCACCGTAACTTCCTTCGGCGACATGCTCAGAGTTCCCGGCAGCCGTGAATCGCTTGAACAGGCCCGGGCTGACGGTGCCGCTGTCCGCGTTGTTTATTCCCCCCTGGACGCTCTCAAGCTGGCGCAGCAGTCTCCCGATCAACAGTTTGTGTTTTTGGGAATCGGCTTTGAAACCACTATCCCCGCCATCGCCTGGACCGTTCGCCAGGCGGCCCGCCAAGGAATTCACAATTATTCTGTGCTCTGCTCCCACAAAACCATGCCGCACGCCATGGCCGGTCTATTGACGGATCAGGAAGTTAAAGTCGACGGCTTTTTGTGCCCCGGCCATGTCAGCGTCATAATTGGTTCGAACGCATATCGGCCGCTGGCTGCAAACTTTAAAACTCCATGCGTAATAGCCGGCTTTGAACCCGCCGATATTGCCGCCGGCATCAGAATGCTGCTGGAACAGGTTCAGGCCAGCCGGGCAACCGTTGAAAATGAATATAGCCGCAGTGTAACCCCCGGGGGAAACCCCGCGGCCCTGGAAGCTATTCGCGAGGTTTTTCAGGAAACCGATGATTACTGGCGCGGCCTGGGCGTAATTCCTCACAGCGGCCTTGCAATACGCGACAAATTCAGCCGCCATGATGCCGACCGGCAGTTCACAAACCTCAAGCTGCCGCCGGTTGAAGAACACCACCGGGTCGCTGCCCTTGATGAGGCCCTGCTTCT
>JAWOEV010000058.1:0-21073 GCA_046482565.1 Lentisphaeria bacterium
GATGGTTCCGACTTGTGTTGCTTGTCACGCCGGCGCCTCCAGCGCCTGCGGGAACATTTTGGTTTTGTTTTTCAAAGCGGTGCCCTTTTTGATTCCATGAGCGTTTATGACAATGTCGCCTTTCCGCTACGGGAGGAGAATAACGGGCTCAGTGAATCAGAGGTTCGTGAAAAAGTAATGCATGAACTTGAACAGGTGGGGCTGGCGGGATCCGAGGACAAACTGCCGGCGCATCTGAGCGGTGGGATGGTTAAACGGGCGGCCTTGGCCCGCGGCCTGGTGGTTGAACCGGAAATCATGTTTTTCGACGAACCGGCAACCGGCCTGGACCCGATGATTGGTCACACAATCTTGGAGCTGATCCGTGACTGCCACGAGCGCCATAATTTTACCGGTGTTATAGTGACCCACCAGTTGCTGGACGTCTTTGCAATAGTCCATGAAGTAGCAATGCTACGGGACGGCCGGATCTATTTTCAAGGCAGTCCGGAAGAGATTAAAGCTTCTGAAGATCCCGCGATTCGGGATTTTATTAACGGCAATGTCAAGGGAATTTCGAGAAAATAGCGGAGCACTGAAAAGATGAAAAAGCAGCCAATAGAAATTGCAGTCGGGTTTTTTATGGTTCTCGGCATTGTTTGCCTGGGATATTTATCGGTACGCCTCGGCGATGTCGACTTGTTCGGGGCTGAACAGTATGAAGTGACCGCGAGCTTTTCCGATATCGGGGGGTTGAAAGATGGGGCACCGGTGGTCATAGCCGGGGTACAGGTAGGCGAAGTTACTGCTATTCGGCTTAAAGATTATGAAGGTGCTGTTACCATGAACGTAGCGCGTGATGTCGCGCTTTACCGTGATGCCATAGCGACAGTTAAAACCCGGGGGCTTATCGGTGAAAAATATATCAGCCTCTCACCGGGCGGAGCTCCGGAAAAGATAAAGAATGGCGGGGAAATCCGGGAGACGCAACCGGCCGTGGACCTTGAGCAGTTGATTTCGGAATTTGTGTTTGATAAAGTATGAACTAACAGACGCCTGAATTAAAAAAAAGCACGGAGTTTAAGCTGACTTATGCAGAATATAGACCAGAATAAACCGCTACTGAACAAGCCGGTTTTGGCCGTCTTTATCATCGCTTTCACCTTAACAGCATCGCAGCTTCAGGCGGGTGAACCGACCGAACAGGTGCGCACGACGACGAATAAGGTTCTCGAGGTCTTGACAAAGCCGGAACTGCAAGGCAAAAAGAAGCAGGATGCGCGCCACAGCAAGGTCCGCGAGGTGGTTGACCAGCGTTTTGACTGGACCGCTATGTGTCGGCGGGCGCTGGGCCGGCATTGGCGCGGTAAAACCGAGAAGCAGCGCCGGGAGTTTGTTGAGCTTTTCGGCATCCTGCTTGAACGTCGTTACATGGATAAAATAGACAACTACTCAGGCCAGAAAGTCGTTTACCAGGATGAGAAAATTGACGATGGTTATGCCCAGGTGGATGTGGCGATTATTACCGAGGACAATAAAGAGATAAATGTCCAGTATCGCTTGCAGGAAAAAGGCAAGGCCTGGCTGGTATATGATATTGTCGTGGAAGGAGTGAGCATGGTTAACAACTACCGGGCTCAATTCAACAGCCTACTCGGCCGCTCTTCGTTTGCGGAATTGCTTGAACGGTTACGCAAGAAAAATAAATCCTATTCTAAACAAGAAGATTAAATTAAGGGGAAGTTATAATGAGCAGAAAATTCCGAAGCAGCATTGCAGCCGGTTTACTGCTGGGTTTTATCTCGACATTTGCGTTCGGGCAGGCACCTGTTCCCGCCGAAACCGGTGACGAAGATGTCAAACATTCTACTGAAGCTGTCGAAGTTTCTGATCCGCTGGAACCGGTGAATCGCCTCTTTTTCAAGTTCAATGACAAACTGTATTTCTGGATTCTTAAACCGGTTGCCAAAGGATACAAGACGGTAACGCCGCATGTGATGCGCGTAGGAATTGGCAATTTTTTTGGTAACCTGCAGATGCCAGTGCGGGCCGTTAATTGTACACTCCAAGGTGATCTTGAGGGAACGGCAACCGAACTGACCCGGTTCATGGTAAACAGTACATGGGGAATAGCCGGTTTACGGGACCCGGCCCGTAATCAGTTCGATATTGCTCCCTGCAAGGAAGACACCGGTCAAACTCTGGGGCGGTACGGGATAGGCTCGGGCATTTTCATTAACTGGCCGGTATTCGGTCCGTCCAATGTACGGGACACCTTTGGGCGGGTGGGTGATATGCTACTTGATCCCATAACCTATGTTGATCCTTCAGGGGCACGATATGTTTTGCGCGGCACCGACAGGGTAAACAGCACCTCACTCCGCCTCGGTGATTATGAAGAATTTAAAGCAGGTGCACTCGACCCTTATATTTCGCTTCGTGACGCCTATGAACAGTATCGACGCCGCGCAGTTGAAAAATAACCGAACTTATTTCTAATGAGATTTTGATAAACGGAGAACCAAGAAATGCCATATCCTCAGCTTGACCGTTCCCGGCTTAATATCCGGCCCTTGGCTGAGCGTGAGAATCGCGTAGAAGTGGAAAAACATTTTGTTTCTCCGCAGGCTGAGCCGGAGGGGTTATCGACAGCAGCGAAAGAAACCGTTCTGGAAGCCGTTGCCCGCATTAAAAAAGCTCGTGACTTAGGAGCACCGGTAGTGTTGGCGTTCGGCGCTCACACCATCAAGAACGGCTTGGCACCCGTCATTCAAGCATTAATGCGGGGGGGATGGGTACAGCACCTAGCGACAAACGGGGCGGGTGTAATTCATGATTGGGAATTTGCCTACCAGGGAAAAAGCAGCGAAGATGTCAAGCTGAATGTGGCTCGCGGCTCCTTCGGGATCTGGGAAGAAACCGGGCGTTATATCAATCTGGCAATCTTAGTCGGGGCTTACAACGGTCTTGGTTACGGTGAATCAGTCGGCCGGTTTATTCTTGAAGAGGAACTGCTAATCCCCGAACCCGGCGAATTGATTGAAGCTTTGGCGGAAGCCGGTGAATCCCCTGCCGCGGTTGAACGGGCCGCGGCCGCCGCTGACCTGTTAAAGGTTCTGCAAACTTGTAATATTGCCCCCGGCGGTCATAAAGTACGCCACCCGTGGAAACAATACAGCCTGCAGGCAGCTGCCGCTGAACAGAGTGTGCCGTTTACCAGCCACCCCATGTTCGGGCATGATATAATTTATACCCATCCCCTGAACCACGGCGGGGCTATAGGGCGGACCGCAGAACGTGATTTCCTGAGTTTTGCCGAGACCGTATCGAATCTGGAAAATGGGGTTTATCTCTCTGTGGGGTCAGCCGTCATGTCGCCAATGATATTTGAAAAATCCTTTTCCATGGCTCAAAACCTCGCCATGCAAAATGGTACCGCCATTCGCGATCATTCCATTTTTGTTGTTGACTTAGCGGAAAACTCTTGGGATTGGTCACAAGGCGAACCGCCGCCCGATTCGGCCGCCTATTACCTGCGTTATTGCAAGACCTTCAGCCGCATGGGCGGTACTATGCACTATGCCACCGCTGACAACCGCGATTTTCTGCTTGCCCTCCTCCATGAACTAACATAAAAGGCTCCAGCGCCCAACCCCAAATCCCCGGACAGAAACGCCGGAATACGATTACGGACAATCAGCCTTTGCCCCATGGGCTGGGACGGCGATAAGGTTGGAAGATTTTTAAACTTGTAATCTCCCGCGACTGCGGGATCGCCCGTTATCGTTAACCGACGTGGTTCCGGTATCTCCCATAAGTTTAAAGCTATTGAATAACGAAAAACCAAAGGTACTTTATGGGTGTTTTTTTACGTGGTCTCGTGAAATTTTTAACCCAAACGCCGCAGGCAAGACTTGCTCTATTATGCCTGCAGCCAGACATTGAAAGAGGATACGCATGGCTAGCACCGTACTGGTTGGACTGCAATGGGGAGACGAAGGAAAAGGCAAAGTAATAGATGTACTGGCGGAAAGCATGAACGCTGTCGTCCGTTTTCAGGGCGGCAACAATGCGGGCCATACAGTTGAAGTCGGTGATCAGAAGTTTGTCCTCCATCTCATTCCCTCGGGGATTCTCCGAGATGACGCCCTGTGCATAATCGGTAACGGTGTAGTCGTCAACCCGATCTCGTTGAAAAAAGAAATGGACGAGCTTCAGGAGCGCGGTTTCAAACTGGATAAACGGTTGCAGATCAGCACCCGCGCCCAGCTTGTCTTCAGCTATCACTCCCGCATGGACGGTCTTTTTGAACGCAATCTGGGGGACAGCAAGATAGGCACAACCAAGCGCGGCATCGGCCCCGCCTATGCTGACAAAGTGAACCGCGTCGGCATCCGCGCCGCCGCCCTGCGTCACCCTGAACAACTCAAGAAGAAATTTTATACGCAGGCTGAATTTTATAACAACATTTTTGTTAACGCTGGTGAAGATCCCCTGGACATTGATGCGGAGTGGAACAAGTTGTTGCCGATTGCCGAATCTGTAGCCCCAATGGTTTGTGATACCGTTAATTCACTGGACAAGGTAGTAAAAAGCGGTGAAAACATCCTTTTTGAAGGTGCTCAGGGGACGTGGCTGGATGTAGATTACGGCACTTATCCGTATGTTACCAGTAGCAATACCACTTCCGGTGCCGCCTGCACCGGCGGCGGCATTGCGCCGTGCCGAATTGACAAGGTACTGGGCGTAGCCAAAGCCTATACCACCCGAGTGGGGCGCGGACCGTTTATGACCGAGCTGGAAGACCAAACCGGCGACCGTCTGCGAGAAATCGGCAACGAATTCGGGGCCACTACCGGCCGACCGCGGCGCTGCGGTTGGTTTGACGCTGTGGCTACGCGTTATGCCGCAATGCTGAACGGCGCTGAAAATGTGGCCGTCACCAAACTTGATGTACTCGATCATTTCGAGACCATCAAGATCTGCACCGCCTATGAAATTGACGGTGAGGTCAGCAGTGACATGCCCACTGATATTAATGAGATGGTCCGCGCCAAGCCGGTTTATGAAGAACTTGAGGGCTGGATGGAACCCACCACCGGGGCCCACTCCTGGGATGAGTTGCCGCAGAAAACGCGGACCTATCTGGACCGCCTTGCTGAACTCATTGAATCCAAACCCAGCATCATATCCGTAGGACCGCGACGGGATCAGACGTTCACGACGTAACGTCCGACTGACGGCTAGTATTTATGAGTGATCTTTCCACAACCAGGCCCTCTCTGCCCCGCCATGTTGCGGTGATCATGGACGGCAACGGACGCTGGGCGCAACAGCATAACCTTCCTCGGATTGAAGGACATCGTGCTGGGGCCGAGGCGGTTCGGCGGATTGTGGAAGTATGTTCGGAAACCGAAGTGGAGTATCTTACGCTGTACGCTTTCAGTACCGAAAACTGGCAGCGGCCGCGCCCTGAAGTCAGGCAGCTCATGGCTCTCCTGCGCGAATTTTTGGAAACCCGGCGTCAAGATTTCGACAAACACAAAATTCGCCTGAATACCATTGGCGAAATTGAGCGCCTGCCGAAGGCCGTACAGAAAAAATTGCGGAAAACGATCGAGGAAACGCAGGCGCATGACCGCGGCACGGTCACCTTAGCGCTGAACTATGGCTCGCGAACCGAAATTATCAGAGCCACGCAAAGTATAGCAACGGAGGTTGCGGCTGGGCAACTTAAAGCGGCCGATATAACCGAAGAGCTGTTTAAGCGCAAGCTTTTTACCGCCGGTTTACCGGATCCCGATTTAATCATCCGGACCAGCGGCGAACAGCGTTTGAGCAATTTTCTGTTGTGGCAAGCCTCTTATGCTGAACTATGGTTTACCGAAACCCTGTGGCCCGATTTTTCAAAAGCAGAATTCCGCGCTGCCCTTGAAGAGTATAAAAGGCGTCAGCGCCGTTACGGAGGTCATTCCTGACCATGTTAAAGAGCAGACTTATAATCGGTCTTCCCCTTGTGGTTATGCTGGTGCTGGCCATTTTCTGGCCGGGTGAAGCAGGGGCCGCTGTTTTTGCCGGCCTTGCCGGGGCCGGAATCTTTGCCGCCTTTACCGAATATTCGGGAATGGCAGAAAGTTTGGGAATCACCGGCCCTCATAACGCCCTGAAATATTTCGGCCTTCTTCTTTTGCTGGTTATTATCTATTCACCCTTTGCCAGTATGGATGGAAACGCGCCCTATCCGGCGGTGCTCTGGCCCGGCGAACTGTTGATCTTGGCAGTTGCTGTCATGTTTTGCTTCATGTATGTGGTCCGGGCTGACAGTTATGCCGCGGCGCTGCCCAATGCCACGGCGGCACTGGCCGGGCTGGTGGTGATCTACGGCGGCCTCAACTTTATCGGCAAACTCTATTTCAGCGCCGGCCTAGGACAGGAAGGACGGTACCTAGTGTTATTTGTGGCCGGTGCCACCAAGGCAGGTGATGTCGGGGCCTACGGGGCCGGAATGCTGACCGCCCGGCGCGCTGCCGGAAACCATAAGATAGTGCCGCGCATCAGCCCCAAAAAGAGCTGGGAGGGTTTAGGGGGCGGGATAATTGCTTCCACCCTGACGGCCTTGATAATCTATGCCGTTTTCGGCCGTAATCTCTTATTCTGCGACCAACAGGTCCTGGGATTGGGATCTGTAATAACACTGGGTGGATTATTCGGCCTCCTGGGATTTTTCGGCGATATTTCAGTGTCAGCCTTGAAGAGGGCCGCGAATTTTGATGATTCGGGCTCAATTCCCGGATTGGGGGGGGTTTTGGACATGGTCGACAGCCTGCTGTTTGTCCTGCCGGTTTTTTACGCGTTCATATCTGCCCGGGCCATATTTTAGCATTTTGTAATTTATGAAATTCTACGAACCAGAATATTTATCGCCGCCGCGCAACTGGGTGGCGGCTGTCGGGCGTAAGCTACTTCTCAGTTTACGCAACAGCGGTCGGGCCATCCTGATGACGCTGGAAGCCTTTTTTTGGCATATTCAATTGCCTCGGCGCTGGCGTGAAGCGGCGCAGCAACTCTTCACCTGCGGAGTACGCAGCTTGGGAGTCACTTCGGTTGTCGCCCTTTTTACCGGCATGATTCTGGCCTTGCAAGCCGGGCTCATCCTACAGGATTACGGGCAAGCGGTACAAGTGGGAACCCTAGTCACCCAAACCATGTGTCGGGAGATGGGGCCTTTCATGACTGCCCTGATCCTGGCCGCCGGTGTCGGTTCGGCAATGGCCGCCGAACTGGGGACAATGAGCGTGTCCGAGGAAATCGAAGCACTGCATGTAATGTCAATCAACCCCGCCCGGTTTCTGGTTATGCCGCGATTATTCGCCCTGATGATTATGTGTCCGGTCCTGACCATATATACCAATGTAATCGGCAGTCTCGGCGGTATGTTAGTAGCCTCTACTCAGCTGGAAGTTTCGCCCATTGCCTACTATGACAACGCGATTCGCTTTCTAGCCAATAAAGAGATATATGTGGGCTTATTCAAGGCTTGGGTATTCAGCGTGGTGATTGTTACGGTCGCCTGTTATCAAGGTTTGTCTGCCCGCAACGGGGCCCTGGGGGTCGGCCGCGCCACTCGCGCTACTGTGGTTAATTCTTTTCTGCTGATTTTGATCATTGGTTATGTCATAACAAGGTTTTTTTACTGATGATCGAGCTTCGCAACATATCTAGATCCCTGGGAGGCAAGCCCGTCCTCAACGGGTTGAACCTGTGCGTTGAAAACGGCCAAACGCAAGTGATAGTCGGGGCCAGCGGGACGGGTAAAAGTGTTACGCTCCGCCATATCATCGGCCTGCTTACCCCGGATGACGGATCCGTCACCATAGAGGGTAGCGAAGTAGGTGTCGCCAAAGGCTCTGAACTTGAACGGATCCGTAACCGGTTTGGCGTACTTTTTCAATCCGGTGCCCTGATCAACTGGATGAATGTTTTTGACAACGTCGCTCTGCCGCTGTATGAGAAGACCGACTGGAGGCGGGATCGCATTTGCGACACCGTAGATGAAAAATTGGCTTTGGTTGGCATGGAGCATACACAACACAAAATGCCGGCTGAACTTTCCGGCGGCATGCGCAAGCGCGTGGGATTAGCACGTGCAATAGTCATGGAACCGGATATTATATTATATGACGAACCGACCTCGGGGCTTGACCCGGTTTTGGCTCGCAGCATTGACCGGCTTATTCGTGATCTGCAGGCAAAAATGCAGGTTACCTCGATTGTCGTCACCCATGATCTGCACAGTGCATTTTATATTGGCGACCGCATCGCAATGCTGCATGAAGGTCGCGTGGTAGCAAATTGTCCGCCGTCCGAGTTTGCGGAACACCAATCCCAGACGATAAGAGAATTTGTCCAGGCTCAATTTGGAAATATCAACGCTGCCAAAGTAGCGATAAAAAACCTGAACGCAGGAAAAGGAACTGATTCATGAGTCGTAAAGGTCGTCTTACAATACGTGATATCGGCGCCGAACTTACGGTAGGGGCTTTGTTTTTCATTGCCCTGGGGATTCTTGCCTTTTTCACTATAATTCTGAGCAAGGAAGCGCTCTTTAGTAAACGCTGGGAGCTACAAGTATATTTCCCTCGCGTGGCGGGGCTCAGCCAGGGCGATAACGTCATGGCCCGAGGGGTTAAGGTAGGGCATATCAAAAATATTGAATTGACCGATTCCCGGGTTTTGGTAACCGCCAACCTGGGTAAAAAATTCAGCATTTATGAAGATTACGAAATTAAAGTCCAGCATTCATCAATCCTAGGCGGTAAATATCTGTCCATTGATCAAGGCGCGGCCAGTGGTTCGCAAGTAGCAATTGATACCCCCTTGGAGGGGAACCTGCCGACTGATATGCTACAGGACACCGCCGAACTGGTTCAGGAGATAAAAACTGAAGTGAAGCGAGTAAGCAAAAGCTTCCATGAAAGTAAAGTATTACCGAAATTGGCGGATGCCGTTGACAACCTCCAATCATTGACCGCTGATCTTCGAGCCGGCCGCGGTACTTTCGGTAAGCTTCTGCAGGATGAGGCAATCTATGATACCGCCCTTGAGGCTT
Organism: Lentisphaeria bacterium; assembly: GCA_046482565.1. Lineage (GTDB taxonomy): Bacteria > Verrucomicrobiota > Lentisphaeria > Oligosphaerales > MVZH01 > JAWOEV01. The sequence goes on from JAWOEV010000058.1 coordinate 9,089, forward strand.
TCGCGGAACTGAAAAACGGAGCTGGAAGTCTGGATCGGGCGGCTGACAGCGTTAATGGCGCTGTAGCAGACGCCAGAGCTGGCAACGGCACCTTGGGTAAACTGCTCACCGAAGACAAGGTTTATAATGACTTGGAAACATTGATGGCCAACCTGCGGGAAACCAGTGCCTCCCTTAATAACGAAGGTTCAACCGTAGGACGTTTATTCCATGACCAGGGAAAGCTTTATGACCGGCTCTTGACGGCAGCGGAAAATACTGAGGACATATCAGGACGTATCCGGCGCGGCGACGGAACCGTGGGCAAGCTGGTTAAAGATGAAGATCTCTACAACGATCTGCGTTCCACCATCCAGCAGCTGCATGCCGCTATCCGGGACTTCCGGGAACAGGCCCCTATTTCAACCTTCGGCAGCTTCGTTTTTGGGGCCTTATAGATTTGCGCGTTAACAGCCAGCTGTTTTTTAAACGAGAAAAAGCAGACAATTTATATGGAACAACTTCCCACAGGTAAAATGGTCGATGAATTCCGCATAAACGGAGTTATCGGCGAGGGCGCGATGGCCATCGTGTATCAAGCGACTCAAACCAGCCTCGACAGGCCGGTGGCCTTGAAAGTTCTACCGCGAGACTTTTCCCAGGATAAGGAATACGTTGACCGCTTCTTCAACGAAGCCAGGGCGGCCGCTATGCTGTCCCACGCCAATATTGTCCAGGTTTATGATGCCGGAGTGGCAGAAGACGACATCTGTTATTTGGCCATGGAATATATCGAGGGCGAGCCGCTTTCCGACCGGATCGACGTTGAAGGGTATATACCCGCTTCAGCCGCTCTGCGGATCGGTCTTGAAATAGCTAGGGCGTTAAACTACGGATGGGAAAAACAAGGGCTGACACACGGGGATATCAAGCCAGCCAATATTTTGATTACCAAACGGGGGGAGTCCAAGTTGGCTGACTTCGGCTTGGCCAAGATTAATGACCTCGAAGAGGAGGAGGAAGAACAGGGTATCATGCTGACGCCTTTATATGCGTCCCCTGAAACGATCAAGGGAGAAAGGCTATCCGACAGATGTAGTGGCGATATTTATTCATTCGGGGCAACTTTATACCATATGATGACTGGTGCCCCCCCCTTCCCGGACGAGGATGCCGAAGAAGTCATGCGCCGGCAATTGGAAGAACCTCTAACTCCGGCTCGCGACCAAAATATCGACATTCCCAACCGCGTTTCCGCTTTTCTGGGCCTGCTGCTCAAAAAAGATCCGAATAAGCGGCCGCAAACCTGGGGTGAAATCGTAACCCGTATGGGGGGGCTACTTCAGGGAACCACTCGCAAGCGACCGGCGGCCAAAAAAGCCGCGCGCGCCCAGCATAAGGTTAAGGTTGCCCACCCCGTGACGATTAAAAAACCGCGCCGATTCAGCAGCTTCAAGCGCTTTATATACTTTGCGCTGGTCCTGATAGCTGCCTCCTTGATTGTCGCACTGATACTGTGGATCATCGTCAAGCATGGGTAAAGGATATTTTCAGGTTTATACGGGCAACGGTAAGGGCAAGACCACCGCTGCCCTAGGGCTGGCTCTGCGAGCCGCAGGCGCCGGCCTGCGAACTTTCATTGCCCAGTTCATAAAGGGGGCTAGGTATAGCGAAATAACCGCATTGAAAAGGTTTGACGACCTCATAAATGTACAGCAATACGGCACCGGCCGTTTCATCTACCGCAACCCCTCAGAAGAAGACAGGATTGCAGCCCGTAAAGGTCTTGAAGATCTGGCCGACGTCCTGGCTATGGGCAAGTATGACTTGGTAATCATGGACGAGGCGGACATTGCCCTCCATTACAACCTGTTCACAACGGAAGAGTTGCTGAAGATTATCACTCATCGCGACAGCAATGTTGAAGCCGTCGTCACCGGCAGGCGCGCTCCGCAACCCCTCCTAGATGCCGCCGACCTGGTCACCGAAATGCGTGAAATAAAGCACTACTACCACAATGGCGTCAAAGCGCGAGTCGGCATCGAGAAATAAAAGGTAAAACGCGGCGGGTCCGGCATGGACACATGGGCACGACGGAGTAGATGGGTATGAACCCCTTGGCCTTAAATGATCAATGGATGGCCATACTTGTATTCTTCAGGCTGGCCCGGGCCCTGTACCCGTTAGGGATTCCTCAGGGTTGATAAGCGAGCAGAGGCGTTGGGCATGATCTATATCTTCGCGAGCCAGCCACCTGAAAGCGTCCTTAGCAGGATGGAGCTTGGCTTGACGCGCCAGGGCCAGGTAGAAATCAGCCAAGTGTTCTTCCGCTTGCACGGCACCCTCAATCATGCTTCTCACACTTGTTACCTCTGCCGGGCGGTCTGGTCTTTTTTTAAGGCTACTGCGAACGGTGGCCAGATGTTTTTCTGCAAGGCTTTTTTCAGTATCTTTTGCTACGAGCTTATCCCCCAGGGTTTCCATGTCGCGGAGCGCGGCAATATGCTTACGGTCCTGTTCGACTATTTCCTGAAGCGTTCGTTTCTGTTCCGGCGGCGAAACGTGCGGGATTAAACTTTCCATATATTCGACGACTTCTTCCTCAAAAGCCGCAGCCTGAGTGCCCACCCATTCGAAGATAAGGCCACCGGAAGCGCTGGCAACGGCCGACCCGGAGGCTTCCACCGCTTTTGCTTCTCCCGCGGCGGCTGGCATCGGAGCTTTACGGGCAACATTCACCAGTAACACAACACCGATAAGAATGAATGCCACTGCGGAGACAATATGCAGCACATTTTCCGGCACCCAGCGAGTCAAGGCCGCACCGAAGACTACCGCCAAAGCGGTAGTGGCTATCAGAGCCAGGGATGTGCCGATAAAAACCATCCACCCTGACTTGGACGAGGCGGTCAAAGCCATTGCGGTAAGCTGAGTTTTATCCCCCAGTTCCGCCAGAAATACCAACCCGAAGCTGGCTAACAGAATTTTGATATCCATATTCGTTGTAACCTCTTTACTTTGGCCGCATAAGAATTATGATAACGATAATACTTTAGTGTGAAAACCGTACTCTGCCAAGGTTCCCGCCGTTAGAATTATTTGCCCGAAAGGTTTATTTTCGGGTTGGATTTTGAATATTCTGGAGTTTGTTTTAAATGATTAACTGGTTTCTCAAAAAAATGTTCGGAACACGCAATCGGCGTGTGCTCAAGAGGCTATGGCCCGAAGTCGAAGAAGTAAGTCGCCTGGAAGAGCAACTGCAATCATTGAGCGACGCAGAGCTACAGGCTAAGAGCGACGAATTTCGCAACCGGCTTCAAAACGGGGAAACGCCCGACGACATCATGCTGGAGGCTTTTGCGGTTGTTAAAAACACCTGCCGACGCCTGCTGGGCGCCGAGGTCGAGCTTAGCGGCAACGTGATGAAGTGGGATATGGTACCCTATGATGTCCAGATTCTGGGAGCTATCGCCCTGCACCGCGGCAATATCGCTGAAATGGCCACCGGTGAAGGTAAAACCCTAGTGGCTACCATGCCGCTCTATCTTAACGCCTTGACCGGGCGCAATTGCCAGTTGGTCACGGTCAACGATTACTTAGCCCGGCGTGACGCCGAGTGGATGGGGACGATTTACCGGTTTCTGGGCTTGACAGTCGGCTGCATTCAACACGACATGTCACCGCAGGAAAGGCGTCAACAGTACCTCTGCGACATTACCTACGGCACTAATAACGAATTCGGTTTTGATTACTTGCGGGACATGGGGATGGCCACCGACCCCGAGCAGATAGTTCAGCGCGATTATTTTTATGTTATCATTGACGAAATCGACAGCATTCTGATTGATGAAGCGCGGACCCCCCTGATAATCTCCGGTCCGGCCTCGGTATCAACTCACCGCTATGACAAGCTCAAGCCCAAGGTTGAAGAGCTGGTCCGCCGGCAATCCATGCTTTGCGCCCGCCTAGTAAAAGAAGCGCGGGAAGTCCTCAAAGCGGACAACGGCTCTGCGGAAAACCGCGAAGAGGCCCTACTCAAACTCGTTCAGGTTCGGCTTGGCATGCCCAAGCAGAAGCAACTTATGCGCCTGCTGGAAGAGCCGGGGGTTCGCAAGGAAGTAGAGTCAAAAGAACTTGAGGTTCGCAGCGAAACCAATTTGTCGCTGTTTGAAAACCTGCGCGACGACCTTTATTTCACCATTGAAGAACGTAGCAGTGAAACTGATCTTACCGAGCAGGGGCGGCAATACTTGAGTCCGGATAACCCGGATGCTTTTGTCATTCCCGATATCGCGGATGAATTCGGAATAATCGACGGAAATGCTGAGCTTACGGATAGCGAAAAAGCCGAGAGACGGTCGCAGGCCCAAAACCGTTTTGACGAGCAGTCAGAAACTATCCATAACATCTCGCAGCTGCTACGGGCCTATTGTCTCTTCGAAAAGGACGTCCAATATGTAGTGCAGGATAACAAGGTTCTCATTGTTGATGAGTTTACCGGTCGTATGATGCCTGGACGTCGTTTCGGCGAAGGCTTGCATCAGGCTCTGGAAGCCAAAGAAGGCGTTCAGATTGAGCGCGAAACTCAAACCCTGGCCAGCGTTACCATTCAGAACTATTTCCGGATGTACGACAAGCTGGCGGGAATGACGGGTACGGCGGAAACTGAAGCCAATGAGTTTAAAGATATTTACGATCTTGATGTTGTCGTAGTTCCCACCAACCGTCCCTGTGTTCGCATTGATAATAATGACCGGATTTACAAGACCAAGCGGGAGAAATACAATGCCTTGTGCGGTGAGATAGCGGAATGCCATGAGCGCGGCCAACCAACCCTGGTCGGAACCGTATCGGTTGATGTCTCTGAAGTTATCAGTCGCATGCTGAAGCGCCGGAATATCCCGCACAGCGTATTGAACGCCAAGCAGCACCAGCGTGAAGCTGAAATTGTCGCCCGAGCCGGTCAGCAAAAAGCCGTGACAATTGCCACCAATATGGCCGGTCGCGGAACTGATATTAAGCTGGGTGAGGGAGTTAAAGAAGTTGGCGGCCTGCATGTTATCGGCAGTGCCCGGCATGACGCCCGGCGTATTGACCGGCAGTTGCGCGGCCGCTGTGCCCGCCAGGGAGATCCGGGTTCCTCACGGTTTTATATCTCGCTGGAAGATGACCTCATGCGGCTGTTCGGTTCTGACCGGATTTCCGGCATTATGACCAAGCTGGGATTGGAAGAAGGCGAGGAGCTCTCCCACGGCATGCTTACCCGATCCATTGAAAGAGCCCAGCGCCGAGTTGAAGAACAACATTTTACCCAGCGTAAACGTACCCTTGAATACGATGATGTAATGAACAAGCAGCGTGAAGTCGTTTATAATCTGCGTAAGGAAGTGCTGACTACCGACGACCCGCGCAAGATGCTGTTTGATTTCGTCTACACAGCCGTAGCTGAACATATTGAAGCCGCCCAGGCGGCCGCCCCCACTGGACAGGCGCTTGATCATGAGGAATTTAGGGCCTGGCTCAACCGAACCTTTCCGGTACGCTTTCCGGAAAGTGACCTTGAGGTTGATAAAGACTTTGACCCGGAAACATTGGTTCAAAAATTAGTGGACCGAGTCGATGATGCCTACCAGCTCAAGGAAAAGAATGAAGACACTAACCGCCTGCGATGGGTCGAAAGACAAATAATGCTCAATGCCATTGACAAGCTTTACCAGCAGCATTTGTATGCTATGGATGACTTACGTCAAGGGGTTGCCTTGCGAGCTTACGGACAGCGTGATCCGCTGGTCGAATATAAACAGGAAGCCTATCGCATGTTTTCTGATCTGCTGGATGCGGTAAAGGAACAGATCCTGGCTAACATGTTCCGCTCGGCAACTACGCTGGCTTCATTTGAACAGGCTTTAAGTGACTTACCACAGGAAGAACAGCACGATATTCTCGGCCAGTTTGCCGGTAACGTTCAAGGCAGCAGCGGTGGCGAACCGGAACCCACCCGCCCGCAAGCCACCACAATCCGCCGCCGGCAACCAAAAGTCGGGCGTAACGATCCCTGCCCCTGCGGCAGCGGCAAAAAATATAAGCAATGCTGCGGAAAATAAGCTCCGAACGTTGTCACGCCCCCTAATAATCTAACGGGACGAAACCCTGGCCTTTCCAGTAGCGGGCGGGCATCGCGCTGAGATAGCCCGAGGGTTACCGCTTATCGGCGAGGAAGGCGTGGTAGCCTTTGTAGGCCATGTACGCATCAAGCTTGGCGGCGACTTCCCACGGCGAATGCATACTGAGCAGGGGAACACCGCAATCAACGACATCCATGCCGTACCGGGCCAGGAACATAGCGATAGTCCCGCCACCACCCTGATCAACTTTGCCCATCTCAGTAGTCTGCCAGATAACCTCGTTTTGGTTAAAGATCCGGCGGATATCTGCCATGAATTCGGCTGACGCGTCGCTGGAGTGGGCCTTGCCGCGACCACCCCCGTATTTAGAGATAGCGGTTCCGGCGTTCAGATTCGCCATGTTATTGGGGGAACTGACCTCCGGATAATTCGGATCATGCGCCGCACAAACGTCAGCTGAAAGCATGCGGGAACGTTCCAGGCAGCGTCGCAACTTGAGGTCGCTGTAATCGTCGCCTATACGGGAAATCAGATCCGCGGTGGTATTCTCGAAGAACGTAGACTCCATGCCGGTGGCACCGACGGAGCCGATTTCCTCCTTGTCACACAGCAGAACCACACTGGTATAAAGCGGGGTTTTTTTTAGGTTCAGGATCGCCCGCAACGCTGCATAGGCACAGACCCGGTCGTCATGCCCGTAGGCAAGCATCATCGAGCGGTCGATCCCCAAGTCGCGAGCCCGGCCAGCCGGGACTATTTCCAGCTCTGCGCTGGCAAAGTCTTCTTCGGTTATGCCGTATCGACGATGTAGCATGTCCAGCATGCGTAGCTTGACCGCTTGCTGCGCTTCTTCCTTTTCTTTGTCTATCGGGATACTGCCAAACAAGACGTTGAGGTTTTCGCCGTGGATCCCTTCATTGAGTTTTTTCTTGGCCTGGTCCTTAGCCAGATGCGGCAGCAGGTCACTGATTACGAAAACCGGATCATCCTCCTGTTCGCCGATAGAGATGTCGATCTTTTTACCGTTTTCTTTGATAACTACGCCGTGTACTGCCAGGGGCATTGTAACCCACTGGTATTTTTTGATCCCTCCGTAGTAATGGGTATCGAGCAACGCCAGCTCACTGTCTTCATAGAGCGGCGTCGGTTTGGTGTCGAGACGGGGGGCGTCAATATGGCCGCCGACAATATTCAAGCCTTCGGTTATCGGCTTCTCCCCGATGTGGGCCAGCATGACCGTTTTACCTCGGCAGGTGCGATAGACTTTATCGCCGGCTTTCAAGCTACCCGGCGTTTCCGATAAATCCATAAGATTGCGATAGCCTGCTTCTTCAGCGGCAATCACGGCTTCACGCAGGGCTTCGCGTTCAGTCTTGGCCATATTGGAAAAACCAAGATATTCACGGCAATAGACCTCCAGGCGCTTCTTGTCCTCGGTCGTAAGTTTATGCCAGGCGTTTTCCCGTTTCCAGCCCAGTTTATCCTGTATTTTCGTTTTTCCCGATGTTTTATTTTCAGCCATTACAGACATCCTCAGTTTTGTTGTTCTTCTTGGTTTTCCGATTCTTTATCACCGCCGAAGAGATTTTGCACGGTACGATTTATATCAAATGCGGTGACGTAAAGTATAAAGCTTATGAGCAACACGGCAAAGACGGTTTGGATAATACGCGCCGGCTTGGTCGGAATACGCCGTCCAGACAAGCCTTCGATCAGCCCGTAAACCACATGGCCTCCGTCAAGGACGGGAATCGGCAGTATATTCAGCAACGCCAGGTTAAAGCTGACCAGCACCAGCAGAGACAGCCCCCCCCGTACGCCCTGATACATGAACATCTGATACAGAATATTTACAATCCCCACCGGTCCACTCATGTGTCGGGCACCGACACCGGAATCGGGGTTCAAAACGGCTTTCAGCGTGTTCCTGGTACGAACCATAACATCGACAAACTGGGCCCAGGGCGAGACCCGAACCAGTTGCAGCGGCACACCCGGGGCGACACCGATAATCGGAACGTTTTTATCGTTCACGGTTTTCATGAGCGGCTTAATATCGCTAAACACAACTTTTTCGTCACCCCGTTCCACCGTAATTGTCACCGGTTTACCGTCTTTTTCACGAATCCGTTCAACAAAATCTCTCGGGTTTTTGACCTTCTCGCCGTCTACCGAAATAAAGCGGTCGCCTTTTTGGAGACCAGCCCGGTCCGCCGGGGACCCTGGACGAACCCGCAGCACTGAAACCGGTATTTTAACCTTGAAAAAGGGGAATGGCAGGTTTTCCTGTGCATCCGGATTTTGCTTCTTTTTATAGGTGATTTTCTCGGTCACGCCAGCCTTGCGAACCGTCAGGCTGACAATTTCATCACCAAGTATAATTTTCTCCAGCAGGCGGTTTCTACTGTTCGGAACAGCTTCGCCGTTTATCCCGACAATCACGTCGCTGGGGCGAAGCCCGGCTTTATACTCCGGCGATCCTTGTTCCACAGAAACGACGCTATACTCTTTCACGGGCATTGGGCGTTCCACTTTGATACCCCACAGAACACCGGCCAGCAAAAACCCTAAGAGAACATTGCTCAACGGTCCGGCTATAGCGGTCAGAATGCGGTCCGTGGGGCTGGCTTGCGGTAACGGATTGCCATGTTTGTCTGCGGGTTCCTCAGTGGGCTCGAGTTGCGGCAGCGCCACATAGCCCCCGAAAGGTAATATGCTGACTATGAATTCCACGTTTTTAAAATTGCAACCCCAGATCTTGCGACCGAACCCGATGGAAAAGCGTTCGATATACATGCCTCGCCAAAGGGCTACAAGAAAATGGCCCAATTCATGGATAAAAATGCAGAGGCCCAGTAAAAACAGTGCCAGCAAAACAACTACAGTGGAAATCAGAATGTTCACAGTTTATTATCTCCTTGACTTTGAAAGTACTTAATTTATTCTTATTAAAAGGTTTTACACGTGATTGGCAATTATTCTTTTAGCCGGAGCACTTCACGAAACAGCAGTATTGCAGATACGGAGGTTGATTTATTATGATTGAAGTAAAAGCTCGAAAAGGTTGGCTTGTTCGCATGATAGCTGCCGGCATCGCCTTTCTTGGTTTTGCCGGCTGGTGCTTGTATGACGGAATGGTCCGCTATCCCGCTCTCGAAAATGACTTTCAGACATTCTACGAACGACTGACGCCTCAGGAGCATAAAACGCTGGCAGTTCAGATGGAATCCGCCAACAGCAAAAACCTTATTACAAAAACCGTAAACGGTATAGAATACGGCCTCGAAGTCAGCCGGGAAGAAGGATCCCCTCAGCTGGTTTTCGCTAATCTTGACGCCGACAAAGACTATACAGTGCACAGCCAGGAGGCGGGGGGGAACACTGACGCCTTATATGTAAAAAGTGAATGGGATATACGAACTCAATTCATAATGTTCGCAATCTGCATTATTGTCGGGGGCGGCATAATCTTTCGGGTGATTAAATCCGGCTTTAAATCCTTGACTGCAGATGAAGCAGGAATTCATACCGGCCGACGCACCATTCCTTATGACAGCCTGGTGGAGATTGATAAACGCAAGTGGCATCGAAAAAGCATTGCGACCGTGGCCTACAATACCGCTGAAAAACGCGGCAAGTTAAAAATTGACGACTGGATCTTTGATAATGGTAAAGAGCTCCTTGCCATGATAGAAGAACACGCCGGTTCTGACGTCACAACTCTTGACCCCAAGGAAGTCAACGCCGAGGCCACCGAGGATGACAACAATTAACACGTCCTCCGAGGGAAACTCCTCCGGGAGGGATTTTCGGCCGATTCTCAGCCACACCGTTCCTTTTGCTGCTTGGATAATTGTAATGGCAGCACTCAGCTATATCGGTGAACCGTCTGCCTGGAAATACGCATTGCGAACCGCTTTATGCCTTGTTTTGCTTCTTTTTCTGCGGCCGTGGCGTTACTATTCGGCCCCCCGCTGGCGCGATATCCCCTGGGGTATAGGGGGGGGGATACTGGCCCTGGGCATCTGGCTTCTGCCCGAAATAAGTTGGTCTAGCAATGGTCCATTTCTGCAGGAAATGTACTTGCGCTTCGGCATTATGCCTTTGGGCCGCCTGCCGGCCGCAACCGAAACGTCCATTTACGACCCTCGCATAGCGGGTTGGTTTATGGCCCTCACCCGACTGGCCGGTTCGGCCTTTGTTATAGCAATTATTGAAGAGTTTTTCTGGCGCGGTTTTTTGTATCGCTGGCTTATCGAACGCCGGTTTACGCGCCTTTCCCCGGCGACGTGGGATGTTGAAGCCTTTCTCATTATGGTTTTGCTTTTCGGTCTGGAGCATAACCGGTGGCTGGCCGGTATGGCTGCAGGCGCGGTATACGGTGCGTTGATGATATATACCCGGAGTATCTGGAGCGCCTGTTTTGCGCACATTGTTACCAACCTGCTGCTGGGTATTTATGTGCTCAATGCCGGAGCTTATGTATTCTGGTAAGGTTGCTCAATATAAAGCAGTGCCAATTTCCGATGGGAGACCGTAAGCGGCGTGGTAGAAATATTTAATTTACACGGATCAGCGACTCGGCCATTATCCTCGACCGCGGCCCCGAGCGAATCCGCATTCAGGTTGAATTCAGCGCGGAACAAATGTTTATCCGCTTCTATCGTACCTTTAACGTATTCCGGGAGCGGGCATTTTTTGCACGCTTCTGCCGCCGGCAGAGCATATTCAACATCATAAGATTTATTGCACCCCATCGCAGTACACAGTGATTCATTCAGTATTGCCTCATACGGAAACGGACTGAAATCAGCAAACTGCTCATTGGCACTCCGCACCTTCAGCTGAGCATCCACTGCCGTCATCATAATGGGGGCGTTTTGAAATATGGCAAAGACTTCCGCCTCCCGTTCATCCAGCGCCTGTTCTGCCTGCACCCGCCGCACCGCATCCCCGAGGCGAGCCCCTAAACGTTCCAGCAGTTTAATTGTTTCGATCGAAAACATATAAGGCTCATCACCGGCAATCTGGCAGATACCGAAAATTTTATTGCCTTTGCGAACGGGCACAATAGCGGCTGCCTCATAATCCATATTAGCGCAGGCATGAAAAAATTCATTGCTGAACCGGTCACCGCAATCTTTCTGTAGCATTTCCCGCTCCTCAGCGAAAAAAGAACCCCCTTCGGTAATATTAACCTCTAGCTTGCCCGCATTCCCTTCCGCAATGTGAAGGCACAGACACCGTTCATCTTCCTGGTCAACACACTGTTCACAGGCCATGATTTCTTTGCCAAAACCGCTGGAGACCATGGTTTCAAGCCGGCCGTCGGAGTCCAGTAAGCGGATCCGAATCGCCGTACACTCCGTAAAACGCTGAATTTCTTCACTTACCTGCTTCAGAAGAGGATACAGTTTATGATGAGAATTGGCGATCTCCAGAAATCGATAAGTGATCGCGGCTTCATCATGTTTACGCTTCTTGTTAATGGCTTCGCGAACCAAGCGGCGGACGGTGTTTTTGAGCATGCCCCTTTGTTTGCTAAGATACCCGTACGCCCCCCTCTTCATGGCCCTCTCAGCCAGCTTCAGGTCACCGAGGCCGGTCATAACGATAATCGGGATTTCGGGACTTTCTCTGAGCATAAAATCCAGGGTGCGGAAACCGACGCTGTCAGGTAGGGATAGGTCCAAAAGTACTGCGTCGTAATGCTTCTTCTTGAGCTTAGTCAAGCCGGAATAGAGACAGCTGGCAGTGGATATGCGATAGGTTTGTACGCCGTTCTCCGTCAGCAAATCAATAATTCGCCTACAGTCCTCTTCCTGGTCCTCGATAATGAGAATCCGCGATCGGTAACAGATAGAATTTAATTTTTCCACAC
>JAWOEV010000066.1:0-3681 GCA_046482565.1 Lentisphaeria bacterium
CATGCATTTCACCCTCTTCAATTTCAATTTCATCGCGGTTCTGTGTTTTCTCAATCTGCCCGTCGCGAACCCACGCGATGCGGTCTGAAACGGCCAGCATCTTGTGGTCGTGCGTTGCGGTTATGATTGTAACTCCTTCGGACTGATTAAGTTCCCGCAGCAACTCGATAATCTGGAATCCCGTAGTTTTATCCAGGTTGCCGGTCGGCTCGTCAGCAAGAATAATGGTGGGGCTGTTGGCCAGTGATCGTGCTACGGCCACCCGTTGCTGCTGGCCGCCGGACATTTCCAAGGGTTTATGTAGAACGCGGTCACCAAGTCCCACTTTCTCCAGCAATTCAACAGCCCTGTCCTGGGCATCGGCGGCCTGCATGCCGGCAAAAGTCATGGGCAACATGACATTGTCCAGCGCCGTAGCGACCGTGATAAGATTGAATGTCTGAAATATATAGCCGACCTTGTGGCACCGGAGCCAAGCCAATTCAGTGGGGTTCAGGGCGGCAATGTCAACTTCATCGATATAGACCTGCCCTTCATTCGGTTTGTCTAGCCCGCCGATCATGTTAAAAAGTGTACTTTTACCCGACCCCGAGGGGCCCATTATGGACACGTACTCGCCGCGTCGCACCGAAAAGTCAACGCCGCGCAGGGCGTGGACTTCCTCTTCGCCCATGCGGTAGATTTTCTTTACACCTTTGGCGCGGACGACAAAGCTTCCATTGAGGTGATCAAGTAGTTGCTCGTCGCTGTATTCAGATATATCTGTGGCTTGATTCATAATGTTCTCTGCTTTTACAGTTCGGCCCGGAGGGCAACTACAGGCATCATCTTAGCCGCCTGTCGGGCGGGGTAGAGTGCTCCCATAATGGTGATTAAAATGCCGGCAACAAAGGATCCGCCTGTAGCCGTGGCCAACCACCAGGGCGGCAACAGGCCCCATACCGCGTCACCGAAAACGAAAGACCCTTCAAGATACGCCAGGCTGACCCCCACCAGCATACCCAAAACCGCTCCGACAGAGCCTTCAATAGCACTTTCTATCAGGAACATTTTGAGAACGAATCCGTCCAGGGCACCAAGGCATTTCATCGTCCCGATCTCTCGAAAACGTTCGGTTACACTCATAAGCATCGCATTGACGATACCGACGAAACTGATGAGAAGGGCTAATGCCACCATCCAGTAGGTTTGGATCCGCTGGTCAGCGACATCGTCGACTTTTACCCCGGCTTTGCTGAGCCTTTTTAACAGTTCCGCTGAGCCATGGTTGATAGCATTCTGCATAAAGCCGTCAGAACACAGGATGTATGAAAGAAAAGCGATGGCCAGCACAATCCCGCTTACGACGATAAGTGAACGCCACAGCCTGAGTTTTATACCTTTACAGGTGATGCCGATAATCTTCCGCATCGGCAGTGCTTCAATTTCATGATGTCCGGTTTTTTTGCTTATATCACTCAAGATTTTCGGGCCTCCAGGTTCTTCCGCGGTTCACTTTCAGGGGGTTTCATGTCTATGCCAATCATGCCGCGTTTCATAAGCGTGGTGAGGAAGGTGGAAACCGCGACTTCCGCCTCCACAATGCTCACCTTGTGGTTTTGCGCGAAGTTTTTGACAATCCGGCTCACGTTAGTATCGCCGTCGCAGGCATCATAGACTTCACGGCCATAGGCATCGAGCCCGAATGATCTCTCGCATACAGTATCCGCACCCATAACCTGCTGCCAGCGCGGGCGGCGGAATTCAATTGTCACATAGAATTTTCCGTCCTTTTCTTCGCAACGCTTGGCCGGGAGTTGGATTGGATGACCGGACATTGCTGTTTTGCGGTCTAATATTGGCGGTTTGCTACCGAAAATGTTACTGAACAGCCCCATTGTCAATTTCCTTTCATACTGGCCAGGATCTGATCTACAGGCGGGGTTGTTGCCCCGATCGGCCATTCACTTTCAACGATCATTAGCCGGTCCAGCTCCCGATTACGATCAATCACTGAAGCGTAGCGTTTCGGACGAACCCAACCCAGGGGAAAAGGTAAGGGCTTCCGTCCATTTTGCTTCAACCACGAGGTATTGTGTCCTTTTTTGCTTTCCGGTCGCAGGCGGCGGTGCTCGGTAAATACGCGATCCTTGAGCCAGCCTTTCATCGAACGCCGCTCCAGAGCCAGGCTGGCAGGATATACTTGGCGGACAAGCAGTTTATCCCCTTTGCCTTTGTTAAACTCAAGGGCTATATCTCCGGCTGCCATTCGCTTTTGCTGTAAACGGTATCCTCCCGGGGTTGTGCACCGGACACTGTAGATTTGCCACGGCCATTCCTGGCCTGCCGGGATGACTTTGAGTTGCGGGAGAGCATGCTCGAGAAACCAATCATTTACTTCACGTTCGCGCAGGTTGGTGAGGAGGACTTCTGCCAAAACCTCGCTGTTTTTCGAACACCCCCACCATACGGTCTTTTCGGCTTCCTGCCGTATCGCCAGATTTTTTACCCAGCTGACGTGCTCGAATGATTCGGGGCAGGGCGGCTTCTGCGATTCATGGTTGCCAGCCACTGATTTGCGGCGTTTATCAACCCACATTCTGCCGTCGTAGTCTTTTGGTGGCCGCAACCACTGCAGCTTGAAAACCGGGCCAACCATGTCCCCTACCGAAATTGATCCTTTTTGGTGATCACCTTCGATTTTCAGCGGATGCCACTCATCCTGCATGGGAATGGTTAACCCGTGCCAAGCGAGGAGATTTGTAGATTGTTGTTGCTCGGTCATATCATCGCCAATTACGTTACTTTAGACAATTAAAAAAACGATCCCACTGTATCTGCTTCGACAAACAATGCGAACTGCAGTTCCGGTTCTGTCAGGCTAAATCCCGTCGCCGTCAGACGGGGAGGACGGTGGAGCTTTTGGTCATAAAGACAAAGCCCAACGCCAACATACTGCTCAGGCCCATACCGGCACCGAAGCCCGCCGCAAAAACAATACGGTACTGAGGCCAATTATCCCCGAACCGCTTACGGCACACAAAACGGCCGATGAAAGCACCGATAACGGTGGGCAGAATCGTATGCGGCAAAGATTGGTCCAATCCCCGGACCATCCCGTAAACCAGGAAAATCGGCAGGTTAAAGTGAGCCAGGATAAAATAAAGCCCCAGCCCCAGCCCCAAGCCGCCAAACAGAAAATCAGCTCGGAATGCCACCAGAAAAGGGTTAACGGCATTGCCCGGCATAGTTGCAGAGTAAATAAGCCCTTTCTGGTAAGCTTGCAATTCCCAGAATTCATTGGCATACGGATAGGTTTCGCTGGGTACCGGTCCCATAGACCAAATGAACTGGGCGAACAACAAAGTACCGATGATCATCAGCGGATAGGTCAGGGTCTCCGCTTTAATCAACGACGTAAACTTTGTACCGATCAGTTCCATCTTCCTGAACTGCAATACCTGTTGCGCATAGTTGTAAAGCGGAATCGGGGCAAACCAGACGGCCGCACCCTTGTATCCGGAAAGAATGAATGTGGCCTCCCGGACGAATGGAATCCGTAACTGGTTCCCGACTGGGGGTAAAACCGGATCAACTTATTTTCGGTAATGGTTCTGACGAACTGCTTTCCTTTTTAACCCTGGCTTATATCAACACGGGTGATGAAGCGGTGATGGTTACCCCTAGCTTCTCGGAGTATGT
>JAWOEV010000126.1:0-8084 GCA_046482565.1 Lentisphaeria bacterium
TTGCCGTCGGATGACAGCATCAGGGATAAATCGGTGGCAGTTTCCTTGCGGGAAACCAGAAGCGGTTGTAAGTTTTGCATGACGGATTGGTTCCTGCGTTATGTCTTTTCGCTTAAAAAAACATAGCGCCCAATCCGTCATTCTTCATTAAAAACAGGGCGTTTTATTTGCGCTTAATTACGAGTTCTGGACAACACGAAAACCCCGAGAAAAGCCACCGGCGCTCCTCAATCCGCCTCAGGCGGAGCGCGAGACGTTTTCGCATGGCGTCTATTTAGCCCGGACATTGCATGAAAAATGAGATTATGAGGGATATATATTTGAATACCAAAGACTTATGCCGCTTGTTATAAAGTTACACTTTGTAACCCGGTGCAGAATCTCATTTTTCACCCGAAGGGCGAAGCAACAGCATCACATCCGCCTACGCTCGGGCAGCTTCGGCGGATAAATCTGACTGCAACACTGTTGCTTCGTGCAAAAACCGGGTTAGCAGTGCCAGGTATGATCGATTGGGTTCCATCGGCAGATTGGTTCGATTACGATAGAGACCGGAAGGGGCGAAATCAGAGAGCGGGGCGCTCGGAGCATTCAATATAAGCGGATTTATGGATTTCGGCCATGAATTTCGTGTTATAATCTTGATAGCCCGTTGAACGGCGCTATATTATTCGGCTTAATGCGTGTTTTTTCGTGGGTTGGTAGCTCAGTCGGCAGAGCAACGGCCTTTTAAGCCGTGGGTCCTGGGTTCGAGTCCCAGCCAACCCACCAATTCGATAAAGAGAGGTTTCCGAAATGGGTAAGGAATGTGCAATTTGCGGTAAAGGCAAAAGTGTCGGTGGTTCAATTACCCGCCGAGGCATGCCCAAAAAGCAGGGCGGTATCGGGACGCATGTGGTCAAAAACTCCCCGCGTACCTTTAAGCCGAACCTGCAGAAGGTAAGGGTTAAGACTGAACACGGCGTTCAGCGCAGGAACGTATGTTCATCCTGTATTCGCGCCGGTAAGGTCGAAAAACCGTAACCTTTGACGCTGTGTCTGATTTTTCGGGCTGCCGCTACCTTTCAGGATAGATCGGCAGCCCTTTTTTTGGTGCTCAGGCAGGAGTCGGTAGAGATGTATGAAATACAAGTAAAAAGCTCATTTTCAGCGGCTCATCATTTGCGGGGTTACGCGGGAGACTGCGTCAACCTGCACGGCCATAACTGGGAAGTGGTGGTAGCGTTGCAAGCTGAAACTCTGGATGACCAGGGTATAAGCATGGATTTTCGCTTGATAAAAGAGACGCTTTCTTCCATCCTTGACGAGTTTGACCATAGCGAATTAAATCAACATGTTGCTTTTCAGGACAAGAATCCTACCAGTGAAAACATGGCCCGATACCTGTATGAACGACTGAAACGGGAACTTGAGCATGAGGAGGTTCATGTGAGCCGCGTAGAGGTTGCCGAGAACGAAGATTCCCGAGCGGCTTATTTTGAACTGAATCCGTACGAAAATTTCACGGAACCAAGTTTGAGTAAACGGTAAGCGCTTATCGGAATTTGGCCAACTCCAGGAATTTGTTATGCACCGGCCCGTTGCTGGCCACATATGACGCCGTTTCGTCAAATTCTTCCGAGCCCTGCAGATCCGTTACTTTTCCGCCTGCCTCCCTGACGATGAGTGTGCCTGCGGCAACATCCCACGGTTTGAGGTTCAATTCCCAATACAGATCATATCTTCCTTCCGCCACATAACAGCATTCTACAGCGGCGGCTCCGGTGCCGCGCACGGCTCGGACTTCCGGCAATACCCTGTTAAAGAGGGCGATATTGTTATCGGGCAGGTTCTCTCTTATGCAGGCAAAGCCTGTACATACCAGCGCTTTGTTGAGTTCGTTGCTAGCTGACACGCGAATGGAGCGGCCATCTTTGTAAGCCCCATGCCCACGGACAGCGTGATACATGGTTTTGAAATACGGCAGATAAACGGCCCCGGTTGCCAGCCGTCCGTCTTTTTTAAAGCCCACAGATACGGCATACTCAGGCAGGGCATGTACAAAGTTGGTGGTGCCGTCGATCGGATCAACGATAAAGGCGGTGTCGTAATCGGCCGGATTACCGTACTCGCCTTCTTCACCGATAAACGGTACTTCCGGAAACTCACGGGCTAGGCGAGACCGGAGAAATTCCTCCACTTCGCGGTCAACCGGCGTTACCAGATCGGCCACGTCTTTCTTATGTTTGACGTCCTGCTCGGCAAGTTGGCCGAAGTAATGGAAAGACAGTTCCCCCGCCTCTTTTACAATTGAAAGTAGTTTGTCTGTCATATTAATTATTCAGTTAAAGTTGGCATTAGGTAATATAAATTATGCGGGTTAAGTGTCGGCATTACTTTCGGCAAGCCTTCTATCTTGATACTCTGCTGCGTGGTTTTCGCCAAAAACATTTCAGTCAACGAGAATGATTCTTGATAACGCACTGCTTTTGCGTTGGATGCGTTCCCCATTTTCCGGGCCTTTTCGACAGCATGCTCGAGGTATCCCAACTGATCTACGAGACCGTAATTAAGGGCGGTTTCACCCAGGATTACGCGACCGTCTGAAAAGGTGGCCTTTTTCAGTTCAGCCATTGAATCATATTCGCTACGGCCCTCGGCCACGACCTGCAGAAACCGTTCAAACGTTTGTTTTACCAATTTCTGCATATAAGTATCGATCAACTGCTGTTCCGTTTCCGACCTCGTCACGCCGCCGCTGAACATGTCTTTCATTTTGCCGGAGGTGTAAGAAGATTGCTGAATCCCGATTTTATCAAGCAATTCCCGATAAGTGAAGTGCGGGAAAACCACGCCGATGGATCCGGTTAAAGTAACCCGGTTCGCGACCAGATAATCGCAGGCCGAAGCAACATAGTAGCCGCCGCTGGCGCAAACTGATCGCATGCAACCTATGACCGGCTTGCCAGCCTTCCTGATTTGCTTGACACCGCGGTAAATTTCGTCGCTGGCGGTTACTTCACCCCCGGGGGTATTCAGATCAAGAACTACGGCCTTGACGTTCGGATCTTTGATGGCTTTTTGAAACTGCTTCCGGAGGATGGCCGGATCCGCACCGCGGTATCCGGCGGCACTGCGAATGACGCCTTTCACATCAATAATGGCGATTTTAGCATTGGTGCCGGGACGCGGTTGTACCACTATCTCCTTAACGCGTTGACTTTGCGAGGTTGTCCCGAGGGCGGAAAATCCAGAGAATATAATTCCCGTAACAAAGAGCACTGCCAATCCGCAACCCGCCAGCCCCAAGCCGATTAGTAAGGCAATCAGGCAGCCGCCGCGTTTCCGTTTTTGCGGCGTTGGCGGCGGGACAGGGGGTTGCTGCGGTCGGCCGGTATCCGTCGTTGTTTGCGGGTTGGGCTGGTTGAGTTTTTCATCTTGGTTTCCTGTTTGTGTGTAATCCATTTTTCAGTCTCCACCGTTGAAATTAGGTTTTTGAGCTTTGTGAAATTACTTTTCATTCAATCCGCAGATATTTATCTTATGCGGGCCGACTCGATTTCCTCAAAGGCTAACTGCGTCGGGGGTAGCATAGCATAGGTTTGGGGGCCAACGCGAATGGCCTTTTTCAGGCATCCCAGTACATAGGCTTTGGCGTACTTAACGGCGGTCTGCATATCAACCTTCTGCGCTAAATTGGCGGCGAGGGCCGAGCTGAGCATGCAACCAGTGCCATGGGTTGTATGAGAGTTGATCATCGGACTTTCAAGCTGCCAGGTTTCGGCCCCATTACTGAGGATATCCAGGGCTCTCTTCTCATTTCGATGGCCGCCTTTAAGAAGAACAAAACAGTCATATTCCCGCGCCAGGTTTTCGGTGGCCTGGGTGGCGGTGTCGGCATCATTGATACACGATCCGTAGAGAATTTCCGCTTCCGGAATGTTCGGCGTAATAACCGTTGCCAGCGGCAGGAGCACCTTCTGCAACGCCTCAGTTGCGCTTGCCGCCAGAAGCCGGCTGCCGCTGGTGGCCACCATTACCGGATCGACAATCAGGGCAGGTAAATCCCGCGTCTGTAAATACTCGGTGACGGCCGAAATAATCTCAGAGCTGAACAGTATGCCGGTTTTGGCTACAGTGATTGTGAATGCGGAGAACAAAGAATCCAGCTGGGCGACAACAGCTTCCGGCGTCAGCGGGTATATGCCTGTAACTTCATTCGGGTTCTGGGCCGTCACGGCCGTGATTGCCGAGGTCCCGTGTACACTGAAATAGCGAAATGCCTGCAGGTCGGCCTGGATGCCAGCCCCGCCGCCGCTGTCAGATCCGGCGATGGTCAGGGCGACTGGGTGTATGGAGCTTAGGGATTTGTGAGGGCTTTTCATCTTTATTAACGGCCGCTTTTGGAGGCTCTGTTCCCACTGCTAACCTCCCCGCATTGGGCTATGAAAAAAATCGAAACGGTGGGCTGATTTCTGAAGCGGCCGGGTAGCGCCGGACTTGGCCGTTTTACTTGACGATCAGGGCAACGTGTCAAGTTTATTTTTCAGCCTCGGCCTTCTGGTAATATGCCTCCAGCCTTTGGGCGACGTCCCGGTAGTTAACATCCTGATTGTACAGTTCTTTCCAGGTTGTCAGGGCATTATCTGTGTCGTCGCTTTTTTCGTAAGCGGCGGCCAATTCGTACATGGTTTCTTTGATCAGCGCCGGGCCGATTCGGTCTTTATCCTTCACGTTCTCCTGCAGGCGTTCAATGGCAATATCAGTAAGGCCTTTGGCCATCAGGCACTTGGCCATATAAAGCCGTGACTTGACAGCGAACTGGGGATTGCGTTGCGCGTGCTGGAATTCATTGAGCGCCGCATCGATTTCGCCGCGGTTCCAGTAGGCCAGTCCCAATTCGAGGCGGTATTCCATTTCATTCGGGTAGTTTCGCACCCGTTTCTGCAGACGTTCGAGAAGCACCGCATCTCTTTCCTCTTCGATTTTCTTTATCTGCTTTTGAATTTCCTCTTCCTGGTCGGGATTATCTTCAAGCTTGGTTTTAAGGTCAGATATTTGTTGGTCATATTTATCGCGCATCGTGTCAGTTACAGCGCTTTCGATTCCCGGGTCAATGGTACCGGTGACTTCTGAAATCTTCTGGTATGCCGCAATTGCCTCATCATATTGCTGGTTTTGACTATAAAGCTCGGCCAGTTTGCGGTAATCTCCTCCGGTTGCATTGCCCTGTTCCGTTTTTTCCCTAAGGCTCTGAATTAATTTTTTGCGGGATTCGACATCGCGGGCCGCAACTCGTTCTTGGTCTTCCTGAGTTTGGGCTCCCTGATTATCTTTTACCACATCCCGGAATGAATCGGCCTTTTCCCATTGCGCATCTTCCATTGCCGCCAAGGCAGTAGCATGCTTAAGCTGAGCTTGAACATCGAGGCTGTTAGGATCCAGGGATTGCAGCTTTTGAAGTACTTGGATGCTTTTGCCAGCCTGTCCTTCTTTCTGATAAAGCTGGGCTAAGTTTTTAAGAGACCGGCGATTTTTGGGATGAAATTTCGCGGCAATCTCCATGGCGTTGAGAGCCACTGTAGTGAGTTCAGCCTTCATTGCCGCATTCTTGAGAAAGGTGAGAGTGGATAAAACCGTCGGATCAGTATCCATCGCCTTTTCCGCCGTATCCAGGGCTTGAGCATAGTTGCCTTTTTTTAATTCCATCGGCCCCTTGACGAAGATCGGCCAGGCAGTGGTTATAGTTGCCAGTACTTGGCGTACCGGATTCGCCTTGTCCCCGGCTTTCTCCAGTTGTGCTTCCCGCAATTTCATCCGTGCTTCTGTTAAGCCCGGTTCAGCAAGCAGCACGTTGCGTAGAATCTCAAAGGCGTAGCCATAATTTTTCTGGTCTGTGGCTTTCTCGGCCCGTTCAACCATTCGTTTGACAGATGTACCGGCTTCTGAGAGTTTCTTGATGTTTACGGGATTGCTCATAATACAGACAATAACCTTATTATCTTGAAATGCTGAAAGTTTTTCAAAAAAGCAAACATCTTAATCTAGAGGCAAATTGTCTTAAGGCAAGTGTTTATAAAACGAGTTACGTAGGGCGTCTTCAGCGTCCGTGGGCGCTATACCTTATTCGCATGCGTCTTACTCGCCCCCTTCTGGGAAAACAGTTTTTACATTCTGTCGGGCTGAATGAGCTTTCAACGAATAGCCGGAGGCAGTATATTTATGGGCTATGCGAAAAGGTATATGCCCAAAGTTCCTGCGTGTACACACCGTGTCTCGCGCCCATTATTTAGGATATTTTAATCGCAACCATTGATTTCTGCCAAACGTGAAACAAGAACAGGCCAATTTAAAGCGTCATGCCAAAGCTCGATTCAGGGCGGCGGCCGCCACTTATGACACGCAGCCGGGGGTTCAGCCACTGGTTGCCGATAAAGTGGAGGCTATGGTCGCGACGGCGCTTGGTAGGGCGGCGGTCGACGACTTGCGAATACTCGAGATCGGCTGCGGTACCGGTACACTGACGGCGCGGTTGGTTGAACGCTACCCGAACGCCGCAATTACGGCGGTTGACGTGGCCGAGACTATGGTAGAACAGGCTCGTCGGCGATTGGGCAACCGCGGCAATGTGATTTGGCAGGCTGCTGACGCGCAGCATCTTGAGGTGCGCGGCAAATTTTCGCTGGTCGTCAGCAGTTCAGCACTACATTGGCTGCAACCTTTGCCGCAAGTTCTGACTCGACTGGTTGCCAGCCTACGGCCCGGCGGCGAGTTTGTCTGCGGCCTTATGGTCAGGGGGACCTTGGAAGAACTCCATGCACTGCGCAACGAGGTCGCCCCCCGCAAACGACTGCGCCGGAAAATGCCGGAACCCGATAAAGTTAAAGCGGCCATCGCGGCTTCCGGACTTGATGTCGTTGACAGTCATGTGGAAAAGCTGGTTGTCGATTACCCCTCCGCGGCTGAGTTCCTGCGGACGCTGAATCGACAGGGCGTAACCGGCGGTATTTATGCCCCGGCAAAGGCTTTGCATCGGCGTGAAATCAGGCATTTAATACAGGAATACGAAAAGCGCTATGCGCGACCGGAAAACGGGGGGGTGTGGGCGACCTACAAGGTCATGTTCATCCGGGCGAATAACTAGACGCCATGCGAAAAGGTCTCGCGCTCCGCCTGAGGCGGATTGAGGAGCGCCGGTGGCTCTTCTCGGGGTTTTTATGTTGTCATGCACTACCCTCAGCGGTAATGCCTTACAACTCGAAACCCCGAGAAGGGTTGCCGCCGTCCCAACCCGAAGGGCCCGTGCTTCTTTCGGCGATATGTCGACTTTGCGGCGGGAACCGTTAGCTTACGGCTAGCGATGCCCGCCGCAAAGTCAAAATCTCATCCGAAATAAGCACGAGCATGGGCGAGATCCCTTTTCGCATAACGTCAGGCTTGGAGAAGCCCTTTATTCTTTCTGGAGTTGCCGGAACGCGACCAAGGCAAAATCACTATCATTACGGCTCTTTTTCAGACGCTTCTTCCTTGCATAATCCTCCCCGAAAACCTGAGCCGCAAACTCCCGTACAAAACTTTTCGACCCGATAATGGCTCCGTCCGTCCAGTACCTGACCCGCCTGGTCACCTGCAACTCAAACGGCACCCCGTTGCGCGCTTCTTCCTGTACCTTCTCAATCTCCTCCGGCCGTTCATTCCTCTCCCATGCCGCAACCCGCGCCAGCTCCATCCGGAGCAGGGTGGCAACGTCCTCCATCGACAGATCAGCGCCTTTGTCCTCATGATACCGGGCCAGATGTTTATGGAAAGCCGCCGCAAAGGGATGTTTACCGCTGCCGCAGTAACGCCCCCACGAACAGTAACGATAATCCGCGGGATCAGCACAGTACCCAGCCCGTACCGGATTCATCTCAACATACTTCAAACATTCCCACAAAGCATGATTACCGTCCAGAACCACGCTTTTATAACGGTCACCCCAAAGCCGCCCCCGGCGTTCATACGTCCGGTTATACCAGCAGGTGAAGCGTTGTTGCAGATCCTTGACAAAACAACTCACATCCCGCATTCGCCTGCCGTACTTCTCCACCACCTCCGGATCATCC
>JAWOEV010000206.1:0-3006 GCA_046482565.1 Lentisphaeria bacterium
GCAAGGCATTTCTTTTGACCTGGACTTTCATACCATCCCCTTTCATGGAGAAAATGCCCTGGTTGAGAAGCATTATGTCTCAAAACGGAGCAGAAAACAAAAAGGGCTATGAAAACAAAATTCAGTTGGATGCGGCCATTTGGTAAAAATTGTCACTTGCCGCCATCCGTATCAGATGTTCCGGTAGTGTCTGCAGCTTTATGATTTTTCGAAAGCCCGCTAGAACCCGATCTACACCGGACTGTAATTCGATTTCATTTGCGACGGGGATCGGATCCATGCTCGCAAAGAGTTCCTCGAGATCCGCCTTGTTCCCTAACAGGGTCGCCATATAATTGGGATTATCCAGGTTCTTTACCAAAGGAGTATCCGCCAGCATGTTCTTGAGCACCCGTTGCATAGAGTTGTTTCCTGTTTTTCGTCGGTTGCCGCGATTGAGTTCTCTGAAGAATTGCTCAAGAATGTTGTTGGTCCGTTGAGGATATATGCGAACAGGTCCTGATGGTGTATCAGCTTCAATTGGATCGGAAAAAAGTTTGTCATCATATTTATCGATCTGCTCGGCCATCTTCAGGCAAAGCGAATCGGAGGTAAGCGTAGCATCCTGATCGATTCGACTGCGGAATTGCTTCACAGATTCTTGGATACTGGACATGGCCTGGGTTGTGCCGTCATCATTGAGTCCGTTGCCGCCGCCGGGTAAGGCGATCCGCATGGCCTTGCGCAGCGAGTCAAAGATCTGGCTTCGCCATTTTAGTTCCTCAACCAGGTTTCTAACTGGAGGATCTTCTGCAACTTCAGCTACTGCCCAATACAGCTTGTAAAGGTATTGGATATTGTTGGAGTCGTCATTTTTGGACAGATCTAACAGACGAGGCATCTGGTAATCCAGGTCGATCAGTCGCTCGGCAAAGCTGAGCAGGGGACGATCGAAGGGAAACCCATAACCATCGCCCGTGTTTTTGCCATCCAATGCCCACGAAGCCAAGCTGTAAGCGGATAGGAGCGGTAAAAGCGGAGGCGTTTTTTCAGCACTCAGGATTGCCTTGGCCAGGCCCATTAGATCGGAAGACTGCTCACAGGTCGCCTGACGTGTCTCGCGAACCAAAGCGGATAATTTTGAACTGATTGAATGGGATCGAAGGCGGTTTCTGAGTTGTCCATATGCAGGATCGAGGAAATCCTTGCCGATGTCACGCAGGAAGTGAAAGTGACAAATGAAGTCCAATACTCCAGGAAACACGTCATTAACCGCTTTGCATATGCCAGATCCCATGTCATGGACACAGGCTCGGGGTGTTCCATAACTGTCTTTAATATCTTTTAAAAAGGGGATGATATGATCGGCGTGCTCACTTGGGATTTTGATGTTGGCAAGCACGATTTTGCTGAGGCCGTCAAGCCCTGTCATCAAAGCGGGGGCGTCGCCTGCGTGGGTGGCATCCAGATGGAGCATGTAGCCGCCGGCCATTGACATGGTCTCTCGAATCCGTGGTATCGCCTGCCCGTGAGCACGAGCCAGGTACAAAATGAACTTTCGTCCCAGATAATTGATCTCTGAGAGAGACAAGAAGACATTGTGGACAGCCAATTCGGCGCGAATCTCCTCCGTGGTTCTATGGCGTTGATATATTGCTCGTCCAACGAAAACCATTACTTCGTATGAGACGTTTGATCGGGCTGGTACCAATTGAAGCAATGTGTGCGAATCAAAGACCTTGCTACAGGCCGGGCATTCCCTGATTGTTTCATGGGCGATCAGGGGGCCGGTCATTTTAAACACTTTCTTACAGCGGGTCTTTTGTACCGAAAGCCGGGTCCCGCAAGAGCATTCTTTTTCTTGAGGCGTAAATCGGATGACCGGAGGCTCTGGAAACAGCCTGGCAGACGATGTATCCATTGACAACTGCTTCAGAGCACAGGCTAATGCTTCAAGTGCCCGGGCTCCGCAGTCCGCATCGTTTTTTTTAAACCGTGTTGATCGAAAAGGTGTTCGATTTGTTCTGGACGCACGGTCACCTTTTTGCTTTCGGAAATCTTTTCGGCTAATTGCTCGAAGCTTGAATTGGGACTGCGGATAAACTCTGCCAGCACCAGGACAGCTATCTCGGCAGAAAACTGAACCCTGGGCGGAGGTTGTGCAGACCACGCTTGTCGCTGCCTCTCTGCTTTGTGCAAATCGGCAGCAAAGTAAATCTGGCATCGCCCTATTTTCTCTCGCTGGATGCTGCCCTTGCGCCAGAGTTTCACCAGAACCCCATGGCAACGGCACCGGAGTGTCTCCCCTAACATCTCCGCGCTCATACCGGCCGGGCTCTTGGTGACGAGCGTAATGAGGGTTTTGGTCAAACTCCCTGCACGGGAGAAACCGATATCGCGATAAAACCATAACCCGTATCTTCTGAACCGAGGAGTGGAACGAAGGGTGTACCAGGCACCGTTGTGTGTAAAACTGCTGTAGTAGCCCACGTCGGCTAGAAACCGTCGAACCGAGGGAATGGAGTACTGCATTTTGGCAGCCAGCGGCTGGATCATCCAGCACGGATTCTGGCCGAAAAGAGATACGAGGTGTTGTTTTGGGGGCAGAGATGTTGTCATGGCGAGCCTCCGAGAAAGTATTGCACATGAAAGTCCGACCTTCACTTTTATGCAATACATTATCAAAAACCACACCCCATGGCAACCTCTTTTTATAAGGGCATAAAATGGGCAGAGATCTTATTATAGACTTAAAAATCAGCATGTTAGCCCGAAACCAGCTCTTTAAACTCCGCGGCCTTTTTTTCCAGTATGTATCTCAAAACCATGATAAAGTATGGCACATTATGTGGCCTAAGTAGTTGAAATCTATAGACGTCAACTGTATTTTGTTTTCATAGCTTTCAAAAATGCCAAGGCCCGCCCGGTCTGCGTGAAAGCTGTTGTTCGCCACAGCCCTTATCTACTGAGATGCGCGTAACTCCTCCCGTACAACTCGGCGAAGAATATCTTCTATGGGTTGATCTT
>JAWOEV010000018.1:0-19459 GCA_046482565.1 Lentisphaeria bacterium
TCGCTTGAATCGGGCCGTGTAGATGTTTATTTGGGCGATTTCTATGTACACGACATTGATAACGGTATTATCTCTGAAGCAGAGGCCTTGTCTCTGATGCATTCATTCTGGAGGCTCATACGGGATCCATGCTGTAAGTCAGCTTGTGGATAATTCCCATCACATAGCCCCAGAATAAGACCCCGAGAAAAACGAGGCTTTTACTGCCGTTGCGTCTGGTTCGACAGGACTTGACAATCGAAAACGGCCAGGCCGCCCCGAAACAAACCAACATCAATATTTCAAAAATACTCATATGATATATTCCTTCTATTTCGGTTGACGATAGCGGCGACGAGAACGGCTAACGAGTGGGAAGCATCATAAATTGTCCAGTCCGCCAGTTGGCGGATCGCGCGCTACCGTCCGTCGATTACCGTTTTTATTCTTTCATAGGACTTTTTGTAAGGCTGGATATTGTCTGTAAATATCAAAAAACAGGAAGTAATATACGTACGTCCCTAGGCGTTTCAATTGGAAGACTGGTCCGCGATTACAACCCCAATTTCAGCAACCATTAAGCGCAGGTCGATTGCCGCAAAAAGGCACAAAAAAAACATCAATAAAGGGGGGGGGCTTTAAAAAACAATTGAACAGACTTATAATAATTTGTTGTTTTCCCGCAAAGTCGCCGAGGTCGCCAAGGAAACACGGAAATCGTGCGTTAAAACTTGACAGAATAGTCAATATTGACAATGAGGTTATTTGTATCATGAATACTGCAATCAAATCACTAATGTTCATTATGTGCCTCTGGGTATGCCAGGTCATGGCCGGTGAACGGAACGAGAACGAGTCGTGGACTCAACTGGAAACGATCTCGCTGGGAACGGTTCAATCAGATTCGCGAACCTTGGACGGGTGGGTTGACTTCCTGGAGGCTGTGTGCCGGGCTAATAGCCGTCGAGGAGGATATCAGCTTGTTTGGCGCGTGAAAAAGGCTGACCCCGTTTTTATAGAAAAGAAGCAGATAGTTGAATGGAACGATTGGGGGCAAGCCCCACGGGAGGAGGATAAGCCAGTCGAGCCATTATTGCGTGGAAATACCGTCTTGGATGTGTATCTGCCCGACTGTTCTCTTTATGAACTTATTGACCGAATGGCGCCGATTCTAGGGATCCATTTCGAATTCTACAACAACAAGCTTTGGGTTACGACCGATGGGTTTTCCGGCCCCCTCCGCACAAAACGGTTCCGAGTCCGTGATATTTTCTGGGAGAACCTCCTTGAGGCAGAATATATCCGCGACAAGCGACGGTTTAAGCAGGTTAAAGAGATTAGTAAAAAAGTTCTGGAGCAGAAAGTAGTAGCGTTTTTCGAAAGAATGGGAATAGGCTTCCCGGAGGGTACTTGGCTAAAGGCCAATCATAAGAACGGGGTGCTGGCAGTTCACCATACTGAGGATGACTTACGCAATATAGAGATGCTTCTGCGGCTCACTTATTCGGTGCCGTATGAATGGATTGTGGAGGCGGAATACGACACTCCCGAACAGCACCAGACTGAAACTCCAACTCCGGGTTTCGACCAAACTTCTGATCATGGGGGACCAGGGAAAGGCGAAAGTGATGAATCGGGTTTTGTCTTGCAGGAAACAGCATCTTCCGATGCGCCCCCTGCAATGCCTTGGTCGGGTAAGACGGAAGTGGATGTGACAGACTTTGCACCGCGGCACCTTAAAGACAACTTTGACAACCAGCTTATAATAACCCCTTCCCGCAAAGAAAGTATCCCCAGCCGACTTTATTTCGACTTGTATTTTGAAAGAGGATATGGGTTCAAAACGGCTCTGACTCTTGACTACCAAAGCCCCGCGGTCTCCATCCCTCTGTTTTCGAGTGGCTGGGATGATCCTGAAGACAAGCAGAAGAAACTTCGGCTGAAGCCCCGCCTGAGACGTCAGAATGATAACACACCGTATTTTTCCGGCAATGAACGGTTTTCGGCAATGGTCAAGACATGGACCCCGTCCCGGGAATTTCGTTGCAACCCCATATTCCCTGAATTTAAAGTAGATAACATCTCGGTAAAGGAAGCGTACCGCAGGATTGAAAATGAAGGTCGCCGACTTGTTGAAAACAAAGAAGATGCTCCCGTTTTTTCGTGGATATTGTTTACTTCCGATGTTCCCGAATTCACACTAACTTGTCATCGCATAAACCTGAAGGATCTTATAAAGTATTGTTGCCAGGCAGCAGGAGTTCGATACCAAGCCGAAAAAGGTAAAGTCTTTGTTACGTCAAGAAAAATACCGACGTCAAAAAAGCACATACAGTGGCTTTATCTGGACGCGCGGGCCATCGACGTAATAGGCGTGCCTGCCGATATGAAGCCTGAGTTTTGGGGATGGGATGGAATTTCGGCGAGAAAAAGTACGACACCTTTGCACGCATACGTGAAACGAATAATTCAAGATAAGTTTGATGATGCCCAGTTTTTCGCATGCCGGTTTGGTGACGCAGTGGTGGTTGCGTACTCTGCCTTGCCTGAACAGCACAAGGAATTCGCCAAGTTCTTCGAAGAAGCTATTCAGAAGCAGGAAAAGGTGGTTCGATTAAAGGTGATGCCCGCCAGAATTATCGATGAGGATATTGGGCCACAGGTGTCTTCCGCTTTTGAGAAAATACAGCGAACCGCAATACGGGACGTTTGGGATTTGCCCAAAGCAAAAAAGCTAAGCTTGGGCAACCCAGTGAATCTAACCAGCTTACCCGGAGGGCATGCATCGTACGATTTTGACGACTACTGTTTCCTTAAAACGAGACATTATTCTTATTTCCCGTCAGAGCCCACGGATTTTAAACTGGTTCAAATGGAACACCTTGGTGATCCATTTTCCGGTGGCAAGTATATTGAATCCGCCTTGTCCGGTACTATACAGAAGAGCCCCGGACAGCCGGATCGCCAAACAGAACAGGCCGAATGGCGAATAAAAAGCTTTTTTGAGATTGGCGAAAACTATGTCATGCAGATTCCTGCGTCGGCATGTAAAGATGATAGAGGCAGGGAAATCCTGTCATTTTTACAAGGTCGCAACATATATTGGTTGCTTCGGGCCGAATTAGTGAAAATAGGGGCTCCAAAAATACGTCACGCTATTTCCTATTAAAAAAGGAAAAGGGACGTACGCAGGTAAGTACTTGATAACAAGAAGATGCTCTGACTCGTTCTTCCTCCAGTAAACGTCATGGAGTAAAAATCATGAAAACTCGCAATTTTTATCGAATAAAGATTTTCAGTACTTATTTCTCCCTGCTGTTCTTAATACTGGCAACTTGTGTTTCCAGGGCTTCTGAAAAACAGGGTGACAGAAAGTATATAGACGCGGGGATAAGCGCCGGGCACGTTTCCTCCTCTCTCGGCGCGTTGGTCCGACGGAGCCAGGCTATAGTTATGGGTGAAGTAACTGAAATTCTCGGACCTACTGATGGAATTTCCTTTACGTCGCAAGAATTTGCGTCGCAAGAAGAAGGAACTCTGGCGACCATTCAGTTGAAACGCATTCTCCTTGGCGATCAATTTGATAAAGGAGACTATATCGATATTGTATTTTCCCCGGAAAATCAGGTACCTTATAAAAAGCAAAATTGCCTCTTTTTTATCAGCAGAAACAGGAGCTTCAAGGAGTCGCGGAAGTGGGGCCCCGTGCCCTTAGGTAAAGATGCCTATGAACTTCCGGAATGGCTGGTACTTGATGGTTCCAGGGCCGTTGTGCAAGGTGATACCCAAAGGCTTCGGTTTTTTGAGCGGATTACGAAAGAGTATCTTCGGCTTATTCGCAGTGCAGAATTGGATCTGGAAGATTACACTTTGTTGCTGAACCGTCTGGCTGAATCAGAATACCGGCGAGTGCGTACTGATGTGGTCTATGATATAATACGTCTACTAGACTTTTTCCCCGAATGGTTCAGTGTAGCCAGGGAACTGGAAGAGGAAGGACGGCTTCATGGTCGGATGGCTGAATACGTCAGGACTTTCGACAGAAACATGGCGAGAGAAGAACAGATTTGCTCCCGGGAGGCTTTTAAGAACACGTTGCAGAAAGCCGCTTTTCATGAGGAAATTGCTTCCGGCAATAAGCAGGAGATATCGGAAGCATTCCAGCGTCTGGATGACTTCTCAAAACGTGAGCTGATTGCACATCAAGCTCTGTGGGCTCCAAAAATTCGCAAACTGCTGGACCATGATGATTTTGATGTTCGGGTTGGGGCCGCCGGCATATTGGCTCTGTTAAAGGATAAGGCGGCAATCCCCATACTCATTGAGGCACTTCGTGACGAACATTGGAGCAATTTAGGAATTATTGTTAGTCTCCAGAGAGCAACGGGGAAAGAGTTACCATTTGATTCGACTGCCCCCAAAGACGTTCGTGATAAGCAGATACGAGCATGGGAAGAGTGGTGGGCAAAAGAAAAACAAAAACCATGACACTGGCTAATTGCGTTAGCGGCGGGAGTAAAAGCGGGTAAAAGAGCGCAGCGGGGGCGGCCTTGGAATTTGTAATTAATGCGTGTACAAGGGAATGCCTGTGCTCAGGGCGGGGATAGTTCCGGCAACAGCGATTGCTTTACTGCTTTACAGGCTGGAAAAGCCTTGCTGGAGGTGGTATTTTGCTGTATAATGTATGAATTAAAATTAATTTATTCCGGGAGCTTCAATACATGCTGAACGAGTTAACCAAATATCGCGCGCCGGTTAAGCAATGTCTGGACCGGTTTATGGCGGAGCGGTGCGGCGAAATGGCGGAAGTAAATGATTGGGGGAAAGATGTCTGTGAACGCATGCAGTATTTTGCCACCCGCGGCAAGATGATTCGCGGCTGCCTAGTGATGTTTGCTAATTCGCTGTTCAATGATGAAGTCAATGAAAATGCCGCACTCGCCGGGGCCGCTATGGAGCTTTTTCAGGCTTCCTTTCTTATCCATGACGATATCATGGACGGTGATACGCTGCGGCGCGGCGAACCTACCTTGTTCCAGCAGTATGCCGAGCAGGGCCGAGAGAAGAAAATCACCAATCCCCGCAGGTTCGGTGAATCCATGGGGATTTGCGCGGGAGATATGACGTTTTTCTTCGGGTCCCAAATCCTGACGGAAATGGACTGTAATCGCTCCCTGCAAACCCGCATTATCAACCGTTGTTTCCGGGAGATTGCCTCCACCTGTGTCGCGCAAATGGAAGACGTTGCCTTGGGCATGGGGGTCGAGGAACCCGACGAAGCCGCTATCCTGAAGCTGTACCGGCACAAAACCGGGCGGTACACATTTTCGCTACCAATGATTCTCGGGGCCATGCTGGACGAACAGCCGGATGAGGTTCTTGCAATACTGGAAGTTATCGGTGATCAGATGGGCGTCATTTTCCAGATGAAAGATGACGAACTCGGCCTCTTCGGAAGTGAGGAGATGATCGGCAAAACCGTGGGGTCGGATCTGCGCGAGAACAAGCAGACCGTACTGCGGGTCCTGCTGGAACAGGCCGCCAACGCCGAGGAACGGGAAAAGCTGGACAGCATAATGGGCCGCGAAGATATTACCCGCAAAGAGGTTGATTGGGTTCGTAATTTGACCATCCAAAGCGGGGTCCGCAACGAACTGGAAAGACGCGCCCGCCGCTTGGCTGATCACGTCCGCGAACGCATTGACCAACTTAACGGTGTGCCGGATAACAAGAAACGGCAACTGCTGAAGCTTCTCGAATATAACCTCAATCGGAATATTTAATTAAGAAGGGGGACAAATGAACATTGAAATATTGACACAGTTCTTTATGTGGTGCACCATAATCAACGTAGCCTTGCTGGTGCTATCGGTTTTGGTGGTAGTATTGGGATTCGGCAGTGACTTCGTCTATCGGATACACAGCAAGTGGTTCCCTATGCCACGGGATACATTCAATACGGTTCTTTATCTGCTTATTGGCGTCTACAAGATTTTTGTGGTTGTTTTCAATTTTGTGCCGTGGGTTGCACTTTCAATCATTGGCTGACCCCATGAAAATTCCAATGACCTTGTCGTCGGCTCATCGTCATGCGACGGCAGAAAGGAAAAACGGAATGTCATTAGTAAAATTTATATATGCCTACGTTCGCTCGATGCGGTTGTATTATGCTTTTATCACCGGAATTGCGGGCTGGATCGGGGTGGCCTTTTATAGATTCTGCAAGCCGGGGGATTACGATCATGTGCGTGGCGGCCTGATCCTGCTGATGCTGTTCCTCAGCTGGGGGATAAATCAGATAGTCAATGATTATCTCGGGTTGCCGGAGGACCGAATAAACGCTCCCCATCGGCCGATGGTAACCGGCGAGCTCCATGCCAACTGGGCTTTAACTGTATCGTTGTTGCTGATGGCAGGTGTTGCGGTCATTTCCTATTTTCTAAACCCCTGGTCTCTAATCCCTATATTGCTGGGGGTTATTCTAAACATCATCTATGAGTATGCCAAAGCTTGGTCCTTGGCGGGGAATGCGGTTTTCGGTTTGTCCATTTCCATGTGTACCGTCTATGGATTTTTGGCGGCCGGGCCGCTTCCTGAACCTGTTATTACCAGCAATCGCCTCAGTGTGGTGGCTCTGGTTGCCGTTTTGAACGGCGTCATGACTTTTTATACATATTTTAAAGACTACGTGGGCGATACCAGGGCGGGAAAGCGGACATTTGTGGTCAGATACGGAGTTAATGCGGCCCGTTATGCCGGCTTGGGCGGGGCGTTCCTGCCGACCTTTGTTTTCCTGGTTTTTCATTTAACCGGCTGGTTGCCTTTCGGGGATATACTTTTCACAAGAGATTTTGTGTTCTGCGCCTTGATTACTGTTTTTTTGCAGCTTTGGACGGCCGTCCGTTACTTCCGACATCCGGTGGGGGAAAGGACTTACTTCAGCCTAGCGACCAATATCCGCGCTTGTGTGGCCGGACAGGTGACGCTGATTTCCATCTTTAACGGCACTTTGGCTCTCTATCTGCTTTCGGCCAGTTATGTTTTTATCGGGTTCCTTTTTCATCTTTACGGGGATGCCAAGTCATGAGAAATCAGCGGTTCCTGACAGGAGTTCGCAAGCTTGCAGTCTATCTGCGCATAAGTCTGCATATTCCTCTGCATTATCTAAGCCCTCCGAGATATTTTGGAACCCCGGCTGCATACTTCAGGTTTCTCTTTCGGGCTTTGCGCCTGCTGTTGATATTTCGGCACAATAAAGTTGTACGGGTATTTAACGGCTATAAACTTCACCTTTATTTGCCCTCCTATCCTTCGCGTGCGTTTTTCTACGCACTGGAAAGCAAACTGCTTCGAAGGTCTCCGGGGCCTACCACTGTAGTTTTTTCGATGACCAAGGCATGTCAATATCACTGCACGCACTGTTATCAGCGCAATGACAAAGGTACCGATTTGGCTGAATCTTTAATGTTGGACACCGCCCGTGAAATCGTCGAACGCGGGGTTGCGATGTTCGATATCGAGGGTGGTGAACCCTTTGTCCGTTTTAATCGGCTCAGTGATTTACTGCAGGATCTCGATGATCGTACGGAAATTTGGATTAATACGACGGGCGCTGGCGCCAGTAGGGAAAAGGTGGAAAAGCTCAAGGTTGCCGGGCTCTTTGGCTTGATGGTCTCTATTCACAGTCCGGATGCGGAAATTCACGATCAAATGACCGGGGTGCCGGGATCTTTTCAGACCGCCTGCGATATTTTGCAAATTTGCCGGGACTTGGAATTGACCGCCGCCATTAATACGGTGCTTTCTGAAGCCGAAGTGAAAGCGGGGGGTATTGATCGAATCATGGATTTGTCTCGGCAACTGGACTGTGATTACGTTCAGCTCATCCATCCCAAACCGGCTGGGGAGTGGTTGGGGCGTAAAGAAGAGATGCAGACCAGTTCGCAGCTGTTAGCTCAGGTTCGGCGTGAACATTTGCGTTATAATAGCAGTTCCCGTAAGACATATCCTTCCCTGGCTGCCCAAGTGTTTGAAGAGTCGGAAAGTATTCTCGGTTGTACAGCCGGGGGGGTTGACCGGTTTTATGTCGGTGCCAGTGGTGAAGTGCAACCCTGTGAATTCCTCAATATCTCTTTCGGGAATATCAAGGATGAACCGTTTGCCCATATCTTTGCTCGCATGCGCTCGTATTTTCCGTGTCCATGTACAGGCTGGTTATGCTGTACGCAAGCGGAAGAAATTTATCGCATTTTCAGGGACCGCGAAATTAATGATACACCGCTGCCCTGGTCAGCAACTCGAGAGCTCGTTGACCACTGGGGCCGCGGCCGGCCGACGCCTATCTACCGGAGGCTGGGGATATACAAGTGAAGGCCCTGCTGATAATGAACCCCGGTTCACGCGCGGGGCGCGGCAAAAAACTGTGGCCCCTTTGGAAGGCAGAACTCCGGAAACACGGTATAGGTTTTGATTGCTTTCAAACGGAAGCCCCCGGCCAGGCTGTTGAGGTTGTTAAAAATCTGCAGGATTATGATACAGTGGTGGCGGTGGGCGGCGACGGTACAATCAATGAAGTAATAGACGGACTGATGCAGCGTGAACACAGCGATTTACAAATGGGAGTTTTATATTCAGGTACCAGCCCGGACTTCTGCCGTTTCCATGCTATCCCTCTGGAAGTATCGCGAGCGGTGGATGTGCTTGCCAGCGGGAAGACGACGCCAGTGGATATTGTCCGGATTCGTTGCCGATCAGCAGATGGCTCGGAGCGAATTTCACACTTTGCCTCCAGCTGTAATATCGGCTTGGGAGGGTGCATTGCCCGAACCTCTAACCGCGTGAGAAAAGTGTTTGGTGATACCGCGGGAACTGGGTTGGCGGTATTGTGGTCAATTTTCTTGCTCAAACCACGAAACCTTAAGCTTACAGTTGACTGCCAGGTCATCGAACTGCAGGCAGTTAATAATCTGGGCATAATTAAGAATCCCTTCCTTGCCTCCGGCTTGCGCTTGGATTTGAGATTGCAGCCAGCCGACGGACGCCTGATGTTATTTGCAGTGTACGACAAATCCCGATTGTCGCTACTTTCCATGTTGCCGGGATTTTATTCCGGACGCGTTGCTGAGCGGAGTGATGTTTTTGTTAAACAGGTGACAACGGTTAAAGTGGAATGTGCGGATCCCTGCGCGGTCGAGTTTGACGGGGATCCGCGGGGATTCCTCCCTATAGAAGTCAAACTGATACCGCAGGGGTTGAACCTGATTGGAAGTACAAATGACTGAGTACGAGTTGATTCAAAAACTTGCCGGTACTTTTACTCGAAGTAAACGTCAAAAAAATACATTGTTCGAGTGTGATGCTGAGATCATCGAAATCGGCGGTCGTCTTTGGGGAATGAGTTTGGACGAATTCTCTCCAGTTGAGGACCTGTTTACCGCTGAAGATCCCACTGTACTCGGGGCAAACCTAGCAGTAGCGACCATCAGTGACCTGTTGGCTGCCGGTGCCAGTCCGGAGTTTTTCATGCACGGCATTTGTTTGCCGGTGGGGAGTGGGGATGGCTTTGTCGAAGGTTTGGCCACGGGAATCCAACGGGTTCTTGCGGAGGCCGGATGCTCTTTGTGCGGCGGTGACCTAGGAACCGCTGAAACCTGGCGCTATTGCGGCTTTGCTATGGGGCCGGTTCAAGCAACTCATCCGGTTACGCGTTGCCTCCCGTGTAAACCGCAAAGTTTGTGGGTAACCGGGAAAGTAGGGGATGCCAATCTCGCAGCCTATACCGAAAGTTCTACTCCGGTCTTTGAATTACGCTTGTCTGAAGCTGCGCTTGTCAGTCGTTATGCCACCGGATGTATTGATACCAGCGGCGGTTTGCTGGATGCCCTTTGGCTTTTGCAAAAACAGAATGCGGGGTTGCGGTTTGAGTTGGATTTAGAAGCAGTCCCTTATGCGGAAGGTACGGAGGCGGTTACCGATCACTCCGGAATCCCCCGGGAAACCGTTCTGGTCGGCGGTGCCGGAGAATACGAACTTGTGTTTACTGTCTCCGATAACCTGACGGCATTGGCGGTTGCCGAAATCGAGGCCATGGAGGCAACCCGAATTGGGAAAGTGTATCCGGATTCGGATTCAGGTCTTTTTTACACCACTGATAGCGGTTGCGCAAAACCGCTCACAGAGACACCGCCATGTCCGCGCGGCGCGGAAAATATCGAGGCATATATTGCGCAGGTGCTGCAATACACCAAAAAATGGTTCGGCAGTTAAGTGACTTGAAGCAAGCCCATGGTTTACAACACCGACATACTTTTTGAACCGGTCAAGTTAAGGCATACAACGCTTCCGAATCGATTTGTTCGATCAGCTACGTATGAGGGGGCGGCGGATTCCGAAGGGGCTCCAAACGCATGGCTGGCGAACTTGTACAAAGAACTTGTCAATGGTGGCGTCGGTACAATCTTTAGCGGTTTTGTCTATGTTGCTCCGGAAGGTCGGGCAATGCAACCTAGACAATGCGGAATCGACAGCGACAGCAAGATAAAACCGTGGAGGTCAGTAGTCGAGCGGGCTCGAAAGACCGGCCGGGATGCGCGATTGATTATGCAACTGGCCCATGTCGGGCGGCAAACCAGGAAAGAAGTAACCGGGATGCCGGTAGTGGGGGTTGCGTCTAAAAAGTGTTCTTATTTTAAACAGAAGGTCAAGGCTCTGAATGACTCCGAAATTAATCGTATCATCCAGGCTTTCGGTGATGCGGCGCGCCGGGCTCGTGCCGCCGGATTCGACGGGGTGCAGGTGCATGCCGCCCACGGCTATTTAATCCACCAGTTTTTATCGCCCTGGACTAATAACCGGTCGGATAAGTGGGCGGATGGAAAGTTGTTCCTGGAAGAAATCATGCGGAATATACGGCAGAAAGCCGGAAATGATTTCCCCGTTTTTGTTAAAGTAAGCTGGGGCGAACATAATCGACCCGGACTGAATCTGCAGCGGACAATAAAAACTGTCCGCCGCCTCAAAGAATTTGTTCCGGAGACTGTGGAGGTCAGTTACGGATCCATGGAATATGCTTTCAATATCATTCGCGGCAAATGGCCGCTGGATACGGTAATGGCCGTTAACCCCCTCTTTAATAATATGCCCCGGCTGGTTGCAAGTGTCTGGATGAAAATTTTTTCTCGGTACCGGTTGCAGAAATTTCGGCCCTTCAGCTTTGACTACAATTTAAAAGCGGCCCGTGAAATCAAGCAGGCAACTGACGTTCCGGTAATTCCGGTGGGGGGAATCCGAACCGTTGACTCGATGGTCAAACTGATCGAAGAGGGCTTCTCTGCAGTCTCACTGTGCCGGCCACTCATCTGTGAACCTGATCTCCCGGCCGGAATCAGAAGCAAAATCACCACGGCGTCAAGTTGTACAAACTGCAACCTGTGCACAGTTTACTGTGATACGAACGAGCCGACAATGTGCCGGAAAGAGCCAGTAAAGTATTAAACCGTATTTTACATTTATCAAAGGTAAGAAACAGTGCCGAAAAATATGCGTATAGGTAAAAATAAGGGGTCGGCTAAGTCTTTTGAGGATTTCATGCCGCAGAAAGGCCGCTCAGATATTTTTGAAAAGGTCAATGGCCTCACGGAATATCTTAAACAGCAGCCGCTTGACTGGCTGGACGGGTTGGGTTTACAGATGTTGGGGCCGGCGGCTTGCCGCGAGCAGATTCGGGAAAATGACGGTCACGAACACGAAGTGATTATGCTCGGCTCTAATTCGTACTTGTCGTTGACTACTCATCCCCAGGTCGTTGAGGCCAGTCAGGCGGCTTGTCAAAAATACGGTTATGGAATGGGGGCAGTATCACTGTATGCCGGCACCAGTGACTTGCACCGGGAACTGGAGGCTTTAATTGCCGATTTCTATGGAGTCGAGGATGCCGTCATCTTTCCATGTGGATATTCGGGCAATGTCGGGGTCATTTCCGCCCTCTGCAGTCAAGGTGATGCGGTGCTAAATGATGCTGCTAATCATGCCTCAATTTTTGATGGATGCCGGTTGTCAGGTGCCGACATCAAAGTGTATTTGCATGCGAATATGAAACATCTGGAGCGGACATTGAAGAGGCTCCCTGCTGAGCAAAAGGGTCGGTTGATTATTACCGACGGAGTCTTTTCTATGGGGGGTGACAGTGCACCGCTGGACGAGATAGTTGAGCTTGCGACCCGCTATGGGGCCCGCGTCATGGTTGATGACGCACATGGTCTCGGGGTGCTGGGCCGGACCGGCCGCGGTACTATGGAGAAGTACGGTGTTACAGACCGGGTGGATATTATCTACGGCACCTTAAGTAAAGCCCCCGCAGCAATTGGCGGATATTGTGCCGGGAGCGCTTCCCTGATTCGATATCTGCGCTATTATGCCCGAACCTATTTTTTCTCAACCAGTTTGCCCGCGCCGGTGGTGGCGGGCCTGATTGAGGTTTTCAAGCTGTTGCTGGCAGATCAGGCCGGGCGTGAACGGCTTTGGGAGAATATTGATTATATGCTTAAAGGTCTGAAAGAATATGGATTCAATACGGGAAAAAGTGAATCGGCCATAATTCCGGTCATTGTTGGAGATGAAGAGACGTTGGGTATATTTCATCGAAAATTGCGGGAGCGCGGTGTATTTACCAACTTGGTAAGCTATCCCGCTGTGCGCCGTAAAGAGTGCCGGTTGCGTATCAGCGTTATGAATTCTCTGGCTGAAAAAGATCTTGACCAAGCCCTAGCGGTGATCAGCGAAATCGGCCGTAACTTGGAAGTAATATGATGAAGGCAAACGATAACCGGAAAAATCTGCATCGTGTATTGGTTACCGGTGCGGCGGGGTTTATCGGTTCTTATGTGGTGGAAGAATTCGCTGCACGCGGTTTTTGCGTAACCGGGATGATCCACAATAAAGAGTCTCTGAAACTTCGTCAGTTGGCGACCGAAAATGAAAATGTTGAACTGGTCAATGGGGATGTCTGCTGTTTTAACAGTCTCCGCAACATAATATGTTCCTTGAACCAGGGGTGCCTTACCATTGTTCATTGTGCGGGCCGCGCATCCGATGTGGGGCGTAGGCGGGCTTTTCGAAAAACAAACTTCGAGTCAGTACAGCACTTAATAACTTTGGTTAAGCAAGAGGATGTCGAACGCCTAGTATTTGTTTCCACCACTGATGTGTATGGATTGCAGGATTCCAACGGTCAGGCCGAAGATGAATTGCCGCTAAAGGCGGTTCCCGCTAATCCCTATCCAGAGTTCAAGATTCAGGCCGAAACAATAATCCGGAAACAGTTACCCGCAAATCGATTTGCGATCTTGCGGCCCGCCCAGGTATGGGGTACAGGTGATACCACACTGACCCCTCGTATTCTGGATTTTCTGCGCTGGTCGCCGTGGATTGTTCATTTCGGCCGTTGGGGCGGTCGGAACCGCTGGCCCCTGGCGCATGTCCGGAATGTGGCACTCGCCGCTTATCTGGTGGCTGGCGGGGCACAGACGGGGGGCAAAGCAGTGAATGTCCTGGACTCTGAGTACACCACTGTAGATGACTTTTATCGAATCATGGCACAAGCATTTTTCCCATGTAAAAAATTCAAAACCGTGACTATACCTTTTTGGGCGGGTGAAGTGTTCGGGGCGATGGTTTCAGGCATTTCAAATTTCATGAATCTCAAAGAGCCGTTCCTGGACCCCTCCCGATACGCCCTGTATGCCGTCAGTAAAAACTTGGATTTCAGCAATCGCCGTCTTGTCGAGCTGACCCGCAACGCCGGTGAAAAGCTGATGACCAGAGATGAGGGTATTTGTTTGTTGCAG
Source organism: Lentisphaeria bacterium (assembly GCA_046482565.1). Lineage (GTDB taxonomy): Bacteria > Verrucomicrobiota > Lentisphaeria > Oligosphaerales > MVZH01 > JAWOEV01. Next base: position 13,824 of record JAWOEV010000018.1, read on the forward strand.
AACTAGCCCGAATTTCGCAGAAATTCGGGCTAAAACAAAATTTTTAAGAAATTTTGTGTCATAAGTCCTTGCATTGCAACAAAAGAAGCTCTATTCAAGCCTCGTAGTGCCAATCGACGGCTTGCAATATATTTATCCGGGTTATGTTGTTCTTATTATGTTTTTTCGCATTAAGACAACTCGCTCGGGAGAAGCGCTGCAGCTAGTCGAATCCTACCGGAACCGGGAGGGAAAGCCACGGCAGCGCATCGTGGTATCCCTGGGGGATCTTCAGGTTCCCGCAAAGGATCGCAAAGAAGTCGCGCGTCTGGTTGAAGACGCGCTCTATGGCGTTCAGCAGCCGTATCTTATGCCGCCGGACACCGCAGGGGATATGGGAAAGCGGGTTGATTACATCGTCAAACGCGTCGAACGTGAGGGCAAGTGGGCTCCGGTCAAGCACGGAGGGACCTCCGGGACTGTCGAGGACGTTCCGCCCGCAGCAGGGAAGACCGAATCCGAAGAAGTGATAGACGGGGTTGTGTCCAACCGCGTCAGCCACACGCACACCACGTCTCTGGGACCGGTTCTGGTCGGTCTGCACTTCTGGGAGAAGCTGGGTATGCCGAAACTGCTGGAGAGTCTGGGGTTCAATGAGTTGCAGAGGAAATCTGCGGCTGCGCTTGTCCTGAACCGTCTTGACGATCCGGTCAGTGAACACGCCATGCCGGAATGGCTGGCCGGTTCGTCCCTGCCTGATCTGCTCGGCGACGATCTGCGCCGCAAGGCCGACGACATCTTCTACCGGACCGGTGACCGGCTGCTCGAACGTCGCAACCGCATCGAAGCTCATCTGCGCCGCCGCCAAGAGAAGCTGTTCAATCTTGAGCGCACCATTCCTCTCTACGACCTTACCAACCCCCATTTTGAAGGAGTGTGCGAAGCCAACGGCAAGGGGGTGAGAGGTCGCAACAAGCAGAAGCGTCACGACTGCCCCCAAGTGGTAATCGGCATGGTTTTCGACGAGTTCGGCTTCGAACTGGCGCACCGGACTTTCAAAGGTAACATGAACGATTCGAAAAGCCTGGTCGAGATGCTTGAAAGCCTCCACGCAAGCACCGTCAAAGACGACCTTGCCGCGGGGAACTCCCCGCTGGTGATCATGGACTCCGGCGTGGCCACCGCCGACAACCGTCGGCTCCTGCGGGACCACGGCTTCAAGTATCTGGTCAACAACACACGGCCCGGCAGAACTAAGTGGGCTGAGGATTTTCGGGCGGGTGACTTTACCGAGGTCAGCAACCGCGAAGGGAAAACTCCGGTGGAAGTTCGCACGCGGGACGAAGTCAGCGCGGAGGAGCGTCCCGACGGCTCGGTGGAGAAGGTTGCGGAGCGTCTGGTCTTCTGCCGCAGCACCGGCAGACGCGAGAAGGAGCTGGCAATCCGCAGCCGTGCCGAAGACCACCTGCTGGATGAGTTGCGCAAACTGCGCAATCGGGTTGAATCCGGACGTCTCAAAGATCCGGCCAAGATCCAGCAGGCCCTCGGGCGTAAACTTCAGAAAAATCCCCGTGTTGCCAGGTACTATCAGGTCAGTCTGGCCGGCTCAGATGAGAACAGAACGGTCAAATGGAAACGCATCGAAGAAGCATGGAGCGGAGACTCCGATCTGCTCGGATGCTACGTCCTGCGAACAAACCATGACGAACTTGACGGAGAGCGCCTGTGGACGTTGTACATGACGCTTGCCAAGGCGGAGGAGGGCTTCCGTATGCTGAAATCCGACCTCGGTCTTCGTCCGAACCATCACCAGCTCGAAGAGCGGGTGGATGCTCATATTTTCATCACGGTGCTCGCCCACCAGTTGCTCAATGCGATTATCCACACCATGAGCAGTGCCGGAGACCTCAGAAGCTGGCCGACGCTCAAGAGGATCCTTCAGGCTCACTGTTATACAACTATGCAGCTGCCGACCATAGGCGGCACACTGCACAGAATTAGACGCGCCGGCACTGTCGAAGCTGAACAACAGAGGATTTATGAAACGCTGGGGGTTGATCATCGAAACCTGCCCGGCACAAAAATATCAGTACCGATGAAAAATTCGTCGGCTTTGTAGTGCCACACGAAATCCGGTCGTTGCGGCGCAACGACTTATAGCCCAAGTTGCGAAACTTGGGCTAGCGATTTCCGCCGGAAAGTCAAAATCTCATCCGAAATAAGCACGGGCATGGGTGCGATACCTTTTCGCATGGCGTCCAATAAGGCTGTTGCTGGCAAACCGGTAATCGTCAAGATAAATTAAAGGACCGTTACAATAACCGTAATCTTTATTAAAGAGTTTTTTTCTTATGAATAATCTGCAAAAAATTTCACGCTGTCGTTTTGCGACTTTATCAAGCGCCCGCCAAAAAATACTTTCTGCCGGGTTGCGGGTTTTACTGTTTGCCAGCGGCGTCGGCCTGCTTTTCAGCGCGGCGTCCTGTACGACTATGCCGCTTACCGGGCGCTCGCAACTGACTTTGGTTCCGCAGTCGACCATGAATTCAATGAGCTCTCAGCAATATCAGGAATTTCTCAATGAAGCAGAGGTGATAACCGGTACGAAAGAAGCGGAAATGGTGCAGCGCGTCGGCAAACGCCTGCAACGAGCGGCAGAATATCACCTGCAGTCCAAAAGCATGGCCGAGCAGATTAATGAATATGACTGGGAGTTTAACCTGATAAAGGACGACAGCCTGAATGCTTGGGCTATGCCCGGGGGTAAGGTTGTGGTTTACAGCGGTTTGCTGCCGGTGGCCGAGGATGATAAGGGGCTGGCAGTGGTAGTGGGGCATGAGATAGCACACGCTCTGGCCCGGCACGGTAATGAACGCATGAGCCAAGCGTTAGCGTTTCAGCTGGGCGGTATGGCACTATCTACGGCCATCAGCAAGGAACCTGAAGAGACGCAGCGCTTATGGATGGCGGCTTTCGGCCTAGGGGCACAGTACGGGGTTTTATACCCGTTCAGCCGGACGCATGAGACTGAAGCGGATCGTATAGGCTTGATGCTGATGTCCTTGGCCGGTTACGACCCGCATGCGGCGCTTGCTTTCTGGGAGCGAATGATGGAGAAGAAGGATCAGCCGTCGCCGCCGGAATTCCTGAGTACGCATCCGGCCGATGATTCTCGAATTTCAAACCTCCGCCGGGCGATTCCCGCCGTCATGCCTTATCAGGGGATGGCCCAGCCTTAAGCATTAGCCGTCACTCAGGCAAAGCTTATTGATAAACGAGATTGTTTAACCCTGAAAGGTATCGCATGCCGCTTTTACGCCAGACCATTCTTCTGATTGCCGTCACCCTAATACCCGCGCTGGAACTGCGTGCCTCAATTCCCTACGGGATACTGGGAAGTGAACGGTGGGGGATCACTGAAGGTCTTATGCCGTGGCCGAGTGTGGTCCTGGTATGTGTTGTGGCCAATATTCTTCTGGGGTTCGGGGTATTCTGGATTCTGATGCCGATCATGCGGTGGCTGGAAAAGTTCGCCTGGTTCAGTCGCTGGTTTGCCCCCATCCTCACCCGTATGCAGTACCGCATACAACCGTATGTTGACAAATACGGTGAAATCGGAGTCGCACTCTTTATCGGCATTCCCCTGCCCGGCAGCGGGGTTTATACAGGGGCTGTCGGGGCGTTTCTGTTGGGACTGGACAAGCGCAAGTTCGCGGTTGCCAATGTCCTGGGCGTCTGCATTGCCGCTGCCGCGGTTACCGCCCTAACCTTAGCCATCCAGGCCGGCATGGACGTCCCATGGGCTGATATTCTGCTCAAGGCTAAGCAATAGCTTGCGTGACGGCTTGCTTGACAGCGCTAACATGGGCTGGAGTAGTTCCGCAGCACCCGCCGATAATATTAACGCCGGCCTTGATTAGGGCCGGTATTTGCGCGGCCATATCCCCGGGGGTTTCCGGGAAAACATCCTCACCGTTGATATTTTCCGGCAATCCGGCATTGGCATGCACTAGGATAAATGACTTCGGTGCCACGTTTTTAATCTCATTGACAATATCGACCATGCCTTTTATTCCGTTGCCGCAATTGGTTCCGATGATATCTGCGCCGGCATCCAGAGCGGCGGGTATGGCTTCAGAAGGACTGGTTCCCATCATGGTTTTGTAATCACCCTGAACCGTTTGTTCAAACGTAAACGTGCTGATTATTTCACAGTCAGTGTTCTCCTTAGCGGCCCGGATAGCGGTAACAGCTTCGGCAATATCACTCATGGTTTCCACGCACACCGCATTCGCGCCGCCGCGTTCCAAGGCAACAACCTGTTCAGTGAAGGCTTTGTACAAGTCATCCTCGGTCACATCGCCCATAACCAGCATTTTTCCGGTGGGGCCGACCGACGGGATAATCCAGTGGTCGTCGCCCGCCGCTTCCCGTGAAAGGTGTGCCGCGGCCTCGTTTATTTCACTTACCCGTTCCGCCAGCCCGTAATGTTCGAGCTTAAAGCGGGTTCCTCCGAAGCTGTTGGCCTGGATCATATCGGCCCCGGCTTCAATAAAACTTCGGGCCACCGCCAATACATCCTGCGGTCGCTCCAGGCACCAAAGTTCGGGGCATTCCCCGGCCTCGAGCCCCATTGATTGAAGCGAAGTGCCCCAGGCACCGTCTGAAACCAATACACTGCCGTCTTTAAGTTTATCGACAATTTTTCCAAGTTCTGTCATTATCAAATCCTCATTTTTATGCTTAAATTCGTTCTTATACTGTACCGTAACGGACGGTGAATGAAATCTTTTTAAAGGTGTTTTCACGTATTTAAAGTCGAATCCTGAACGTTTCAAATTATATTAAGGGTCGCAAGTATAGTTAGACCCTCCGCGAAAAGGTATTTGCGGGTTTTGTTAGTTTAAAAAGCCACCACCGGGGCAAGCCCGGCGGTGGCAAAACCCTTTTCGCTGAGGTTCTATTAAAACTCAAGTTTATTGCGGGAAAATTGCCAATGAGTATGACCATTACAGAAAAAATACTGGCCCGGGCCAGTGGCCACGATTCAATCAAGCCAGGCGAAAATATATGGGTGGAAGCGGATATCCTAATGACCCATGATGTGTGCGGTCCCGGCACGATCGGGATTTTTGAGCGGGAGTTCGGCGAGAACGCCCCGGTTTTCGACCGTGAAAAAATTGTTCTCACCCCGGACCACTACATTTTTACGGCTGACTCAAAATGCCACCGCAACGTTGAAGCGTGCAGGCAGTTCGCGCACAAACATGATCTTCCTTATTTCTATGACCCGGCTGATGATACCTATTCCGGGGTCTGCCACCTGACCCTTCCACAAAAAGGCCATTGCCGGCCGGGCGAAGTGATGTTCGGCACCGACTCGCACACATGCAGCCACGGAGCGTTCGGAGAATTTTCGACCGGCATCGGCAACACAGATGCCGCCTTTGTCATGGGCACCGGCAAACTGCTTATAAAAGTTCCCCCCTCCATTCTGTTCGAAATAAACGGGACCTTGCCGCGCGGCGTTATGGCCAAAGATATTATCCTCCGGATAATCGGCGATATCGGGGTGGACGGTGCAACCTATAAAGCCATGGAATTCCGGGGGACGACAATAGACCAAATGCCTATGGAAGAAAGGGTTACTATCTGTA
>JAWOEV010000025.1:0-6842 GCA_046482565.1 Lentisphaeria bacterium
CTAACCCCTTCAAATCTCGCCTGTCCGCACCCCGGGTAAATACACGGCCCTTTACCGCACCTACTGACTTTCTCCTCGTAACAGGCAGCGAAAAAGGAATATTGTAACTTATGAACACGCTGTTACTATCATCGTTACCGCTTGTTGTATTGTGTCGCATATCAACTCTGATAATATGATTGTTGGGCAGCGTATAATTAACTCCCGCAGTATAGCGTCTGGTGTCCGGACCATCCGCATATTTGTAGTGCATACCATCAAAGTCAATGGTACAGTCATCGTTCACCTGCCATCTGATCCTGCCGCCCAAGGTTTGATCCCACCCGCCGCTTTCATTTTTATCATCCTTAAGGTCGAATTTTTCCTCAAAATTGAAATACGAAGAAAGTGTCAAACGGCGAAAAGGGCTCTGCCGCCGCGGATCTTGGGTTAGCCCGAACATTGCATGAAAAATGAGATTATGCGAATTCCCGGCTTACAAACGATAAACACAGGTCCACCGGGACGAGGCCAATAACAGCCTTTCGAATTCTTGTATCCGGGTCAGATTTCCAGGATGATTGGCGCTGTGGTCAGATTACGGCAGCCGTTCGTGGTAACGAGGACCGCGTCTTCAATCCTGACCCCTCCCCATTCAGGGTAATACACCCCGGGTTCAATGGTAATTACATTGCCCGGCTCCAGCAGTGTTTCCGCTTTCGGGCTCACCCGCGGTGCTTCATGCACTTCCAAACCGAGTCCGTGCCCGACGCCGTGAATAAAGCCGGACGGCTCAGCCCCCCGGGTATCGGTTTTAAAACCTGACTGTTTAATACATTCGGCGGCGGCCGCATGCACTTTTGCCGCGGCAACTCCAGGCTTGACGACGTTTACAGCTGCTTTCCGGGCATTATTAACCGCCGCAAAGGCCTGTCGCACGACAGCCGAAGCCGTTCCTTTTACTACTGTCCGGGTAAGGTCGCCATGATAACCGGTGGAATCAACCCTCGGGAAAATATCGATCACAATCGGTTGATTGCGATAAATAATACCATGCCCGACGCAATGCGGAAAGGCCCCCTGGACACCGGGTGCGGCTATAGTATGGCTGGCGGTACCACCGCGGCGCGCTATTTCCGCATTTATTTCACCTCGCAACCGTTCCGATGTCAAATAGTCATTGCGCCACCCTAACCTACCCTGCGAATCCGCCTCCGCTTCGGTCAGAATATCGAGCGCCTGCTTTAAGCCGTATTGCGCTAAGCCAACTCCCTCCTGAACAGCGTCAACCTCAGACTCAGTTTTACGTCTTCTTTCAGGCCAAAAATCAGCGACCGGCTTAACAGCGATATTGGCCTTCTGCACAGACTGAGCTATACCCACCGGCAAGTCATAGGGGACCTCCCACTCATCAAGATTATGCTTTTTAGACAACGCGGCAAGTAATTGTGCGGTATTATTTGAATTGCCAGCATCTAAATTCAACTTTCCCCGCAGCTCAGCGTCACCGACAACCCGCAAGGCCGGTTTCGCTTCCCGGCGGGCGCGAGCGATTTCGAGAGTTCTGACAACCACCGTCCTTTCGCCCTCGATTTCATACCACAAAACGGCATCCGGTATCATAAACCCCAACGCATATCGCATGTCCGCCGACTTTTCGCTATCGGCATAAATAAAGCGTCCTTTTCTCATAATGTTTCCTTCAATTTAACCAGCGTTTTCCCGGCGAATACGCTCGAGCAGTGTCTTAAAATCGGATGAACCGTATTGCAACAGTCTTGATCCGCGGGCGATTTTTCCGAGACTGATCCCCAGGTCATTAGCAATTTCGCGGTGGGTTCTGCCTTCCAGCAACTTCTGCATAAGGTGCCACCGCACTGATACTTCGGAGATTTCCCGGGGGGTCAAGAGACCATTCAACAACGTTTTCAGTTCTGTTCTATCACGGGCTTTTTCCAGAACCGAGCATAATTCGTCAATTAATTCATCATTCATCTCTGGCCTCCTTGTGGCAATCAGCCGGTAGCGGTATAAATTATGCATCGCGTTTTGCGGGCTCCATATTGCGATAGAAAACCCACGTTAACAGCAACTATAATCACTGGTTAACACCAGCGCAAAGACACCGGCATGCAGTTTAGCAAAATCCAATTTAGAAATCTCAATTCCTGGCTTCAAATAGTTCGTATTCCGAACCTGTTCACGGTACCCGGGGATCCACTTGCGGGGCTTTTTACAGCCGCTGCGATCAGTCATTCCGCCGTGAGCCTGCATCACATCCTACTTGTACCCTGCATAGCTTTGTTCTTTTACGTGTTCGGCATGATTTTAAATGACCTGTGTGACATTGATGAAGATGCTGTATGCCGGCCGGAACGCCCCCTTTCCTCCGGTCGTATTTCCATAGTTGCCGCCCGTACTGCCGCAATCGGGTTTGCGGCAGCGGGATTAGGGCTGGCTCTTGTTCTCGGGGCGAAAGTTTTTGTTACAAGCCTGATGCTGACATTCCTGATCGCCGCCTACAATATTCTGTTCAAACGCAACCGGGTACAAGGCCCCTTGGCAATGGGTTTGTGTCGCGGCTTCAGCTTTCTGGTTGGTGCCTCAGTCTTTGACTGGCCTTTAAGCACCGTCATTCTGGCCGTTATGCTCGCCGGTTATATAGCTAGCATAACTTATATCGCTTCGTTTGAGAACCGCATGCACAACTTCGGAAAAATCGCAATACTGCCCTTATTATGCATGGCAGGGATAGGATTCTACGTTACAGCGCGCTTGTCAGTTGTCAGCAGCCCCTACCTGCTGTTCAGCGGTGCGATGGTCTTGACGGCAGGTTTAATTATGACGGGGGGGATCTTGCGCAAACTGACGATCCACCCGGCGCTGCCGAGTACCAGTCGGGCCACCGTGGGAACCCTTCTGCGGAATCTGGTTTTCATTCAATCCGGGTTATTGCTGATGGCCCCTGGTACAGTTTCAACTCTGCTGGGAATTCTAGTGCTGCTGGTCGGCTGGCCCGCCAATGCCTTGCTTGCCGCCAAATTTTCCGCCTCCTGACTAGACCGTCCGCGAAAAGGTATCAGGCCCATGCTCGTGCCTATTTCGGATGAGATTGGGTATATTCGCATGGGGTCTCTGCTTTCACACCGGCCGAATGCGCCTATATTGCAGTATAAAGAATGATTTGGATAATAATGGATCCCAACAAGACGGTTGTTTCGGGCGATATCCGAGTTAACAACAAACAGAGGTTAATGCCATGTTAAACGCCGAAATAGTCTGGCAGACCGCGACAGGGGCTGCTGTGGTTTTTCTGGCCATGTATGTGGCCATCCGCCTGATTCGTTTTGCGGCTTCTTTCTGCCTTGCTGTTCTGTTGGTGGGTGCATGCATTTTTGCGGTGGTGCAGATTGTCAGTGGCCAATGGACTGACTGGCCGGCTATTCTATTTTATTCAGCTATCACCGGTTTCACTGCCGCGCTTCTGGCGCTGCCTCTTCTTCCCTTTACCCATTTCTGGAAAAAACAGTAAGCTGACAAACCATGATTCTACCTACCGATATATTTCTAGCCAAGCGTTATTTACGCCCGAAACGCACATTTGTCTCTGTCATAACCATTCTATCCATCCTAGGGCCTGCCCTAGGGGTCACGGTACTGATCGTGGTCACCTCTTTAATGTCCGGTTTTGACCGTGACATAAAGCAGCGCATTCTGGACACCCAGGCAGATCTTCAAGTCAAGCCTTTGTTTTCTAGGGATCAGCGTAATACTGCAACCATTAAAGATCCCGGCCCCGTACTTGACAAGATGGAGGAAATCGGGGTTACGGGAGCCCCGCTGATTGAGGGACCGGTACTTTTACAGCACAAAGATGCGATGCAAATCCAGTATATGCGGGGAGTTATTCCCGAGCTGGAAAAGCAAGTGACCAATGTCCGCGAAAATGTCACTGGTAAATTCAAGATTGAAGAGGGTGAGGCAATTATCGGTGCACGCATGGCTGAAAACCTCGGGGTCAACATTGGTGACAGCATTCTAATCCACTCGCCCTACAAGCTGACTCGAAACATCAAATGGCAGGAAGACGGTGAAGTAAAAATCACCGAGCCGGACGAAGTTTATCTACCGGAAGAAGTTACCATTGCGGGAATTTTCAGGATGGGGGTTTACGAGTTTGACAGTACAATGATCTACCTGCATCTTGACCAGGCTGCCACGTTGATGGGCATGGACTGGGGTAGCGCCACGTCTATTCACGCCCGGACCGGCGACCCCTTCAACCTGACGGCCGAAACAGAGGCGCTGCAAAATGCTTTCCCATACTACAATATCATCACCTGGCAAGAGGCGAACAGTGTTCTGTTCGGAGCGCTGCAAAATGAAAAGACGATGATGTTGTTTATTCTTTTCGTTATCGTCATTGTCGCCGCCTTTTGCATCTCAGCCACCCTCATCACCGTGGTCACCCACAAGACCCGTGAGATAGCCGTCATGAAAGCCACCGGGATCGGTGCTTTTACCATCACCCGCGTTTTTGTTATACAGGGGGCATTTATTGGTTTTGCAGGGACTTTGCTGGGAGCTGTCATGGGGGTTTCGCTAGTTCATTACCGGACGCGGGTAGCCGGCTTGATAGCCAAGGTTATGGGGCGTGACATTTTCCCGCCCCAGCTTTATCACCTGGATGAGATACCCGGCATGATAAAGTTCGGAGACATAAGCCTCATTTTGGTGGTGGCATTTGTAATTTGTGTATCCGCGTCGCTTTTACCGGCGCTTTATGCTTCCTGTCTGTCTACGGTTCAGGCCCTGCAGGATGAGAATTGACCGAACATTGCAGGCGCGCTGGTTGTTCAACAAGGACTTTTTCCGCTTTTGGAGTTAGGGCACCGCTTGGTACGTTCCGGGGGGGTACCCGGCGGCGGCGTGAAGGGGGGCGCCTCGGCGAGGCTGTCCCTACTGACAGTGGGTGCGGACTCGCCGACTCAGACGCGGACGTGGCGCGTCCAGCTGGTGGGGGACCATGGATGTGTGGTTGGCGCATTCTTATCCGGAAGTGGAGTAAGGCCGCATTTTTTAGCAAAGTAGCGGTGAAATTGCAAGCACGGTGTAAGTTCCGGGTGGAATACCGTTACCAGCACATTCTCGTTTTCTGCCATAGCGATATAACCGCGCTGGCGCAGCAGGACATGTACATCGGGACCGGCAGAGAGGATTTTCGGCGCCCGGATAAAAGTAAGCGGCAGCTCTTCGGCAGCCACCTCCGGAATTGAAACTGCGGTTCGAAAACTTTCGAGCTGGCTACCGAAAGCATTTCTTTCGACTTCGAGATCGATAAAAGGCAGTTTAGCCTCCTCACTGACTACTCGGTTTGCCACGAGAATAGCCCCGGCGCAGGTTCCCCAAATTTTGATCTGTTTTGCACTGAACAGTCGCCGGATTTCATTATCCAGGCCACTGGTTTTAAACAATCGGCTCAGGCAGGTGCTTTCCCCCCCCGGCAAGATAATCCCGACCAAGTCATCGGATAGATCCGCCGGTTTCTTAATCCGCACTGCTTCCACGCCAATTCGGTCGAGATGATCGAGATGTTCAACCACGCCGCCCTGTAAATCGACTATCCCGATGCGGGCGCTCTCCGGCCGCCTTCTTTCATTCGTGGCTTGATTACGACTCATAGGCCCATGACTGTTCAGTTCGAGATTCCATAACCGCTTTTTTTACCAGCCGCGGCCAGCCAGGCGTTGATCGTCGGGGATTTCGGTAAGTTCAATACCGTCCATCGCGATACCGAGACCTTTACTGACTTCCAGCACCTTGGCACTATCGGTAAAATGGGCTGTGGCCTCGACAATGGCCTTGGCGCGCCGCTCCGGCTCATCGGACTTAAAGATTCCCGAGCCAACGAATACACCATCGCATCCCAGCTGCATCATCAATGCGGCATCAGCGGGAGTAGCGATTCCGCCAGCGGCAAAATTAACTACCGGCAAGCGTCCCAGTTCACGGGTTTGCAGAGCTTCTTCAAGCGGCAGACCATTTTCTTTGGCAAACGGCACGACTTCTTCAAATGGCATATGCGTCAAACGGCGGATTTCCCGATTCATCGTGCGCATGTGGCGCACCGCTTCGACCACGTTACCGGTACCGGCCTCACCTTTCGTCCTGATCATGGCCGCACCTTCCGCAATACGCCGCAATGCTTCGCCCAAATTTCTTGCCCCGCAGACGAAAGGAATGGAAAACTCGCGCTTATCGATATGGCACTCCTCGTCAGCCGGTGTCAAAACTTCACTTTCGTCAATATAGTCAATCTGCAGTGCTTCCAGCAGCTGAGCCTCGACAAAATGGCCGATACGAGCCTTGGCCATCACCGGGATTGAAACCGTTGACTTAATAGCAGCGATAAGCTCCGGATCCGACATGCGCGCCACACCGCCCTGTTTGCGGATATCGGCGGGCACTCTTTCAAGCGCCATGACGGCGACCGCCCCGGCCTCCTCCGCGATCTTGGCATGTTCGACATTTACGACGTCCATGATCACGCCGCCCTTAAGCATCTGAGCCAGTTGTACATTCAATTCGTAGCGAGTCTGACTGTTATTATCACTCATTTAGAACCTCCATTCAAAACGATCCGTTATAACTGAATTCTGTTGCAATAAATGCATTTGTTTACTTCTTTCTTTGTACTCTCTGTTGGACTCTGCGGTTTATTGTCCTAGTACCAACTCTTCTAATATAAGCATCTTCCCGCGTTTGACAATACACCGTCGGCCCGGCAATAAATCCGAAATAAGCACGGGCATGGGTGCGATACCTTTTCGCATGGCGTCTTGTTAGACCGTCCGCGAAAAGGT
>JAWOEV010000037.1:0-5701 GCA_046482565.1 Lentisphaeria bacterium
TGCGCCTCGCCCAGTGGTACATGAAATGCCTCGAAGAAACCGTCCGTGAACACCCGGAACAATACAACTGGCTTCACAACCGCTGGCGCTCCCGCCCCCCGGACGCACCGTCCCTCTACAAAGACCTGGGCAAGTCGTTAGATCCAGCAATCCTCGAGCAGCAACCCGCCTCCCCCATTCTACCGCAAAAGTGGCAGGACACCGAAGACGGCAATAAGAGAGGCCGGTTTTGATTTAAATATACAGCCGTCCCATGGGATGCTGTGCTTGCATCTAAATCGACATCGACATCGGGATCGCTATCGAAATCGGAGGGAAATGAGATGACACTGGGGCATGAAAAAATATGGATGCTTGCCGCTTGTCCATACGCTCTGGCGTGAAGGAAGCACCCGCCATCTGCGGAAATCTATTTCGATACCGATAGCGATTTCGATAATTTGATAAAAACTTTTCAGTCCGTACAGTCAGGCAACTACGGGCTTGGAAGCCAGCAGTACGTAAGACGGACTTTCCAGTCCGTCACAGTGAAAACCCAAACCTACGGGCTGGAAAGCCCGTAGCACATAAAGCGGAGCCTTCCAGTCATTGCGGCGCAAGGTCTTATAGCCCAAGTTGCGAAACTTGGGCTATGCTATTCCCGGACCACGTCCATGGCGATTTTTTCCCATTCAATCAGGCGCTTCGGATCGTTGCATACTGTGCTTACGTCTTTCAGGATCAGTTCGCACGGGGTGTTATGCCAACGGCAGATCTCCACGGTTTCAGTCAGGTCTTTGCGGATCAGCTCCGCGTCGAAAGACCCCATTGCCACGTGCGAGGGGTTGGGCTTGGCTGAGAAGACGTAGTCGCCGTGAATGTTTTCGGCGGCAATCTCCTTGTCGGCCCAGGGGCTGATTGAGATTTTACGGACATTTTTTATTTGCCGGATAATATCGATTTTGTGGTGCAGCGGCTCGCAGCATCCGTAATAAACCAGGCCGTAGCGTTCGAGGAGCGGCTTCAGCGGCTTGATATCAAACTCTTCCTGCATGGCGGGAGAGACTTCGGAAAACATCTGCGCCATGCAGAATACCCAGGTATCTTTGGCCATGGCTTTGCGACCGTCGTATTCCGCTGAAGGCAGTTCATCGCAAAAGGCCCCCGTACAGTGGATCTCCGGGGGGGCGGCTTGCAACAGACCATGTTCTTCAAACTGGTCCAGGATACCGCTTTCCATCTCCACGAATTTAGAGATTAAGGCCTTGACATACTCCGGCCGATCAATCAGATCGTAGAGCATCCTTTCAGGTGAGATCTTGGTTGAAATTAAATCCCAGAGGCCGTTATGGCGCCCGAGACCGGTAAGCTTTACCGGCAGGATGCCGTCCAGCGCTTCCGAAACCTGTTCAACCCGGCGTTTATCCAGTTCCGGATCAACCTCGACGGTGGGCGTCTCTAAGTTTTCCACGTCCTCAATATTGGCAAGTTGCTCGGCAAAATGCTGAGAAAGACCGATCCGCTCGACCTCAGCCGCCGGGCCGAGGCTGGCATTCCAGACCTTCTTGGTGATTCCGAAGTACGGCAAAACCACCATGTCCGCCTTGAAGTTATCCCACGCATAGATGGTTTGGCGTAAGCGCTGTTCAACATTCCGCAGCACCCCCTCCTCATTGACCATGTTCTCGCGGCCCCAGTCCAGTTCGTCCCAGGGAAGCTGATCAACTCTGACCATGGGGCGGGTGGGTTGCAGCCCGTTGAGGCGCTTCCAGCCGTCGATAGTTTCCTGCTGCCGCGGCAAAGCGGCAATTTCCGCCACGCGTCGCGCCAGTTCACGAATTGTTTCTTTCCCGGTTGACGCCCTGCTCATATGGCGGTCTCCTTGTATTTAATCGTATGTACTTTATAGTCGAATTTTATACTTGTCTATAGAAGAAACCGTACATTTTATGCGTAATCCAGTCACCAGCCAAACACCGGAACCACTCAGGACAAGGGCTTATGAGGTCGATATTTTTCACTGTGCCTTTGATATTGTGGAGAACTGGGGAGAGCCGGTTCTGAGGAACAACTTCTGGCGCTGTTACCTGCCGCTGACGGACGGAGCATCTCTGCATTCTGCCGAACAAAAATGGTCTATGCGCAAAGATGCGGGCATTATCATCCCCCCGGATTGTCCGGTGCAAGGATACGCGGACGTGCCGTTTACGTTATACTATGCCCATTTCAACTGTTCCATCCGCCTTATGCATTCTACGCCCTCAACCTTCAAGATTGACCCGACCATCCGGGCGGCGCTGGACCAAGCCGCAACGCAGCATGACGAACCGTTATTCCGGGGGGCCGTACTACAGTTTGTGTCCGCCGCTATCGCGTCGCTTCCGGCATCAAGGATTCGGAATCAGTCACGTGATCGTCGCACCGGCAAAGCGTACCGGATCATGAACGAGCATATCGATACGAAGCTTGGCAACGCGGAACTGGCTCGGCAACTGCATATGTCTGAGACTTCCTTGCTACGCCTTTTTCGCGACAACGTCGGCTCATCGCCCCACAAAGAACATTTACGGATAAGACTGAATCATGCGGCGGCCCTGCTGCAGCACAGTGAGAAGAGCCTCGAGCAGATCGCGGACGAATGCGGTTTCTGCGACAGCAACCATTTCACCCGGGTTTTCACCCGCGAGTGGAAAATCCCCCCGGGAAGATATCGGCGTTCGACAATTTTCCCGTGATGCGTTTGCTTGCTCCCTCTGTTTCCAAGCTTTGCTTTTAGGGTTTACGATAGCGGAAAACTTCCTGGATGCCGAATTCACTTAACCGACCAACTTAACCACACACTTCACCGTGCCCCTTGTTTACAGATTTCCGTGAAGATTCATATTTTTGCTTTTCAATTGAAAACCCTGTATAGTGAGTAAGCGTGGTTGCATAAGATTGCCAACCGCAAAAAAATCCACACCCAGAAGGAGGAGCAGTTATGGAAAAAGTATTGAAATCCACATGCATTGCAGTAATCGCGGCCTTTATTAGCATGGCGGCAGTCGAAGCCGGGGAAACGAAAATCGGCAAAGCGGCTCCGCACCCGGCCAAGCAAGTTGTCCCGGGGATGGCTAACAAGGCTATGCGTGGCGGCGTCAATCTCGTCACCGGAATCGTCGAATGGCCGATGCAAACCTATAAAGGCTGGAAAAACGGTGTCGGCTTCATCGAAAATAAACCGGCATCCAAAACGGTCGGCACTCTGCTCGGATTCTTCCTGCGCGGGCCGGGACATGCCGCGGGGCGCACCCTCTCGGGCGGTAAAAATCTGTTCGGGTTCTGGACCGCTAACCGTCCCGATAACGAAGGAATCGGTATCCCGCTTGATGCTTATTACGCCTGGGAAACGGGCGAGCAACACAGCCTCTTTAAGCCGACATTCAAAGAAGGGATCATGCCCATCCCGAGAAAACTGGGGCACGGCTTGGTCAATGGTATCGCCGGCATCGTAGAACTGCCGGGACAAATTGTCCAGGGCCAGCGCGAAGGCGAACTCGGAACCGGCGTTGTGGAAGGTGTCTGGTTCTGGTGGAGCCGGAGCTATAACGGCTTCGGTGACATCTTTCTCTGCCTAGTACCCAACCCTGAAAAGACCACCGGTAGCCCGTGGGATGAAAAATGGCCGTGGGATGCCCTCTTTGAGGAAGTCCCGGAAAATTAAAGAGACTAACCCGAACATTGCATGAAAGATGAGATTATCCTGTATAAATATGTGAATACAAAACCTTTATACCGCTTTTTATAAAGTTACACTTTGTAACCCGGTGCATAATCTCATTTTTCACCCAGCGGGCGAAGCTTCGTCATTTCGACCGGAAATCTGCCCCGCAGTTGCGGGGCTGTGTTTCGCACTTTGTTGAGTTCATGTCACCCTTTCAGGGCTTGTTTTGTTTTTTTGGGCCGTGTGTCCCAGGGTAAACCCTGGGCTAATTCATCTCGCTCCGGTGGGGTTGCTGAATTCATGATGAGGGAAAAATACCACCGGGGCACCGCCTCGGCATGCCCCCCCCGGAGCCCCGGGGGGATGGTAAGAATACGCCGCCGGGGCAACGCCCCGGGATGAATTAGCCCCGGGTTCACCCGGGGTCTTGTCCGGGGGAAAGTCGAGCGCACCGTTCCGCGAATTGAATCAATTCACTCCACAAGTTGATAAACTATGACAAGTTTAAACCAGAACAAGCCAGACCCTGAAACCGCGATTTTCCCGGTTGACTCTTTCCTTAACTTAAGTCGGCGGCGCTACAGTTGTAGAAATTATGATCCTGACCGTTGTGTCCCGGAAGGAGCCATTCAAAACTGCCTGGAAGCGGCCCGGCTTGCCCCCTCCGCATGCAATAAACAGCCATGGAGATTTGTTGTGGTCGATGACCCGGAGACTCTGGCTGCTATTCGTAAGAAAGGGCAAATGCCGGGGATTGACCATGCGTGGTGGGAATCCGTTCCGGTTATGGTGGCGCTGGCTGTCGAAAAGAATGTCCTGACCCACAAGATCGCCCCGGCCTTTTCAAAAATTCCCTACTACCTGCTGGATGCCGGTATTGCCGGCGAGCATTTCATACTGGCGGCCGCAGCCCAGGGGCTGGGAACCTGCTGGATCGGCTGGTTCCGGCCGAAGATTGTCAAGGAAATATTAGACATTCCGAGGCATGTGGATATAGTGGCTTTACTGACTTTGGGCTACCCGGCACCGGGAAAGGTCAGAACCAAGCAACGACGGGATATTGATGAAATTGCTTTCCGCAATAAGTGGAACAACAAAGGGATGCCTCCGTGTTAACATTTCTTACTGACTGGTTTGCGGTAAAGGGGATACCCATTGTCTGGGCGCAAATTTTAGCTTCGACCGCCGGAATCGCCGCCATTCTTTTCATCGGCTGGGCTGGCTATTTTCTGGCTCGACGCCCTGCCCTGGCCTTGCTGAAACGCCTGATCGGCCGGACTTCTTCTAGAATCGACGACAATTTACTGGAAGCAGGTTTTTTCAACCGCTTGAGCCTACTGGTTCCCGGCTTAATCATCTACGCTCTGATGCCTGTCGTTTTCCCGGAGCAACCCATCGCGGTTACTTTTATTCAGAACGCCTTTCTGATTTATCTGATCATCGCCGTTTTTTTCGCCCTGGATGCGTTGCTGAACGCGATCAATCAGAGTTATGAAGAAATTCCGGCATCCAATCAGATTCCCATAAAGAGTTTCCTGCAGGGAATCAAGATTGTTCTGGCCATGATCAGTTTCATTATGATCATAGCTGTGGTACTGGACAAAACCCCTTTTTATCTACTTAGCGGTCTGGGTGCTCTCACCGCCGTGCTGATGCTTATTTTCAAGGATGCCATTCTCGGATTCGTTGCCGGCATCCAGCTGGCAACCAATAAAATGGTGTCCAAGGGGGACTGGATCTCCATGCCGCAATACGGGGCCGACGGCGATGTCATCGACGTTGCCCTGACCACAGTCAAAGTCCAGAACTGGGATAAAACCGTCACGACCATCCCCACTTATGCCTTAATAAACGACTCATTCCGCAATTGGCGCGGCATGTTCGAGGCCGGCGGCCGGCGCATCATGCGCTCCATCAATATTGACATGAGCACCATTAAACTGTGCTCGCAGGAAATGCTGGAGCGCTACAAGAAAATAGAATACATCAAGCAATACGTGGAAAAAAAGAAGGCTGAGG